>JANOGQ010000281.1:0-4340 GCA_031406105.1 Lysobacterales bacterium
TGCTGAAATTCTGCCAGCAGTTTCAAAAGCTCCAGTCGGGCATAGTCAAAATCATGATGCTTGCCGCCGCAAACCAGGTGTACGCTTTTCCTGCTGATAGGAGTCATTGCACGTCTTCGATCTGTAAGCTGGTAGTTATGAGTGACCTTGCCCTTAAATATCCACCTGCTGAGTATACTTCATGCATATTTCCGATTGGCAGACAGCTCCATTTTAACCTCAGCAGTTTTCTGCGGTATAGTTCCTGTTTTTTCAGCATGGAAAAAATAGCCACATGATTAACAGGTGCATCATAGTAGGTGCAGGCCAGGCCGGGGTACAGGTGGCCATGAGCTTGCGCCAGGGTGGTTTTGATGGCGAGTTGCTGCTGCTTGGCAAGGAAACCCACGTGCCATATCAACGGCCGCCCTTATCCAAACAGGTTTTGAAGAAGGAATGGGCGGCCGAACGATGCCAGCTGCGCCATCTGGAATTTTACCAACAGCACCAAATTCAACTGCGGCAGGGCGTTTCTGCGCTGGCGCTGGATGCGGCCCGGCAACAGGTCCGGCTCAGTGATAATAGCGTTTGGTCCTACAGCGGACTGGTCATCTGCACCGGCGCCAGGCTGAACCGCTTACCCGTACCCGGTGCTGAGTTAGCCGGAGTTTATTATTTGCGCAACCTGGATGAGGCTCTGGAGTTAAGCACAAGGCTGCAGGAAGGGGTTCGGCTGGCCGTGGTGGGTGCAGGCTACATTGGAATGGAGGTCGCTGCTTCGGCCCGCAGCCTGGGTTGCGAAGTGACAGTTATTGAAGCTCAGGATGAAATCATGAAGCGCTCTGCTGTTCCGGGCATAGCCGCTTACTTGCGTGAGTACCACCAGCAGCAGGGTGTGCGTATTTTGCTGGGCGCAGGCGTTAAGCAGATTCATGGTAATGGCCAGGCCAAGGGCCAGGCAAAGGGTGTTGAGCTGTCCAGTGGCGAGCTGGTTCCTGTTGATCTGGTGATGATTGGTGTTGGGGTGAGGCCGGACATCACCTGGTTGGCGGATTCGGGTGTTGCCACTCATCGCGGTGTGAAAGTCGATGAACATTGTCGCAGCAGTGTGGATACTATTTATGCTGCAGGCGATGTTGCAGAATTACGGCATCCCCTGCTGGCAGGTTGGCAGGTGCTGGAATCGGTGCAGAATGCGATCAGCCAGGGCAAAGTGGTAGCCGCCAATCTGCTGGGTGGGTCGCAGAGCTATACGGAAACACCCTGGTTCTGGTCGGAGCAATACGACCGGCGTCTGCAGATGGCAGGTATACCAAGGACGGGAGATACCCTGGTGCGCCGGGAGCATCCGGATACCGGAGGTTTCAGTTATTTCACTCTGCAAGGTGAAACCGTGCACGCGGTACAATCCATCAATGCGCCCAGGGATTACATGGTTGGGCGGCAATTGATTGGTAATCGCAGCCCAATTGACGAAAACGCCCTGGCAGATCACTCAAGAAATTTAAAGGAATTGCTTTGATAACCATAAATGTAACCGACCGCGACGGCCAGCTGCACCAGGTGCAGGGGCATGCCAATGACAAGCTGATGGAAGTCCTGCGCGAATATGATTGGGGCGTAGCTGCCATTTGCGGCGGCATGTGCTCCTGTGCCACCTGCCATGTTTATGTTGATCAGGCCTGGCTCGATAAATTTCCCCGCCGGGAGATGGACGAAGAAGAATTACTGGAGTTCCTCGATGGCTTCAGGCCGGGTTCGCGTCTGAGTTGCCAGCTGGAGCTGCGTGAACAGCACGATGGTCTGGAAATAGAAATTGCGCCCGATGAATAAGGGAAAAGGTATCGAGTAAAGCAGATTCTGATAATTCACAGACCAGTTAATCAGAGCTTTCTAAAGTGGCATGGGCTGAGCTTCAGCTGGCCGGCTCAAATCAGGGGGCTGCCGGCTACCCAGGTGCGATTTTTTGAAAAAAAGTTACAGCCTATTCCACCAGAAAGCGTTCGTTGAGCAGATTGTTTCTTTCTGATTTAAACTCGATATGCGCTACTTCTTCGAGCTCCCCATTGGTATCAATGCGCAGGCCTTCTTGCGGGCTGGACATGCGTATGTTTTCGGGCAACAGATATTCCTTGAGAACAGGTTCCAGATTGGGTTCGCCGGGCAGGAAGAAACTGACGGCGTGGTTCCTCTCGCGTTGGCCCTGATGGAAATCTACGGTGATTTCTTTTTCCAGCCTGCGTGCTGCAAATCGGGCCATTTCCAGGTGCTGATTGAAATCTGCCAGCGCCTGATTCATTTCCTTGCGCCCGGAATCTTTCTGCAGATTCGGAGCAACAAATGCAGCCAGTATCAGTAAAAATGCCAGACCAATCAGCATTTCCAGGACGGTGATTCCAACTTGCTTATTATTTCGGACGACTTTCATTGCAGACCCCTTTTCAATCAGTGACTACCCCGGGCCTCAAGCCCGTGGTGCTTTTTTATCGTCCCTGATTGCCCGACGCTCCGGAAACCGACTCTTGGTCCGTCAAAAGATCGCCACGCTTTGGCCGACAGGTGTGCGCAAATATACCTACCGTCAAGCATGTTTACCGCCAGAGGATTATAAACAAAGTCCTGGTGCTGACGCCAGACCCCTGTTGCAAAGCCCTGATTCAAGGCCCTGATGCCAGGCCAGGCCAAGCTGTCAGAAATGGCTTCAGGGCAACTCTGATTTATTCAGAATTGCCGTGGTACATGGATGTGCCGCCATCTTCAAAGATTGCAAATCATTGGAAATGCGGAAAAACAGAAGCCACACTTTTTGTCGGAGTTTTTTGTTGGATGTACTCCGATAATTCGGGGATCAATCAATCAGAGCTGCCTCAGGTCCTTCAAATAGCCCGAATGAATCAATTAAACTGTGCTCAGTCAAAATTGCTTATGCTTGATCCCTTCCCTGACCTGGATAAATCTCTAGGGAGATTGTCATGAAAAAAGTCCTGTTCTTGTTGATCCTGATGCATTCGGTCGCCGCTGCTACACCGCTGGAAGTTGATCCCTACCACTGGACCGGAGTTGAGCGTGTGATCGCTATTGGCGATATACACGGTGATTATGCAAACTACCTGGTCGCCCTGGCCGCGGCGGGCCTGGTGGACAAGAAGGGTAAATGGACGGGTGGAGCGACTCATCTGGTGCAAACCGGCGACATCCCGGATCGGGGGCCAGACACGCTCAGGATCATCGAACACATGGACAAGTTGGCCAAACAGGCCAGCCGCAAAGGGGGCCGGGTTCACAGCCTGATCGGTAACCATGAGGCCATGAATGTTTATGGTGACTTGCGCTATGTCCATGCAGCAGAGTTCGCTGCCTTTGCGAACAAAAACTCAGCCAAACTGCTGGACCGATATTTCGAGCTGGTCATGCAGGATCTTCAAACACGTGACCCAGAGGGCTACGCTTCGCTACCTGAGAGCTACCGGGAAGAATGGAACAAAACCCATCCGCCGGGATGGTTTGAACACCGGCAAGCCTGGGATCCGGCCTGGAATCCCGAAGGGGAATTGGCGCAGCGCACGTTGAATTCCAAAGTTGCCATCCAGATCAACAACATGATTTTCCTGCACGGCGGCCTCAGCAGCAGTTATTGCCAGAACAGCCTGCAATCCCTGACTGATATGGTGGTCGAGAAGCTGCGAAACTTTGATCCGGCCAACACCGGTATACTCGAAGATGAGAATGGTCCTTTATGGTACCGGGGTCTGTCCGGCGGCCTGCCTGCGGCAACTCCGGAGACCGTGGCGGCCATTCTGGAAAATCACCAGGCGCGTCATATCGTGGTGGGACACACCCCGACCGGTGGCGCAATTTTTACCCGCTACGATGGTGCGGTGATCCAGATTGATGCTGGTTTGAGCGCAGCCTATGGGGGCCATCCGGCTTATCTGGAAGTTACTTCAGAAGGATTGTTCGCAGGGTATCCTGCCGGCAAGCTGCCCTTGCCGCAAAAAGATTCGGAGCGGACAGCCTATCTGCAACAGCTTATTGCCATGTTTCCCGACAATGGAGCATTGCCGCAACTGCTGGAACCGGTAAATCAGCCGCTAGCCGCGACTGGCGCTGGCCTTAATGCTGCAGATTCAGCCGCTGATGAGGCCGGGAGCCTTGAGCCCCCGGCTAGACCAGCCGTTCAGCAGCCTACTTGCGGCATTTCCCAATAATTTGTTTCTGAAAGTCCGCATCGCTTTTGATGGTTTCGAAGAACTCGCCAATAAACTTGTTGGCGTTTTTGGCGGTGCGCTCAGTCAAGCGGGATTCTGAACTGATCAGGCCCATGATGTCAGCCTCTTCTGCGATGTATTGCTGCCGCGCGG
>JANOGQ010000358.1:0-2183 GCA_031406105.1 Lysobacterales bacterium
GGTACGCGTTTGCTGCCTGCATCCAGCCTGGCATGGGTAGCCTGCAGCACAGCGACATTGGGTTGCCAGACCAGTGGCGACTGCAGGTAGGCATCATCCAGCACATCATTACCCAGGAAGATATGAAACAGCACCGCCTGATGCTCAAAAATCTGCGACCAGTAACCATGCGCCAGGCGAAAACCGTTGGGTCCGGTGCCTGGCTCACCCAGGTTCACTACCCTCACCGATTGCCCAGCCAGGGCTTCATTCAGTCTCTGCTCCACAATGCCGTTAAAGGAAAGTGCTGGCTCCATCACACTGTAAGTAAACGAGTCACCAAAACTTAATATGCGGAATTCATTCTCTGCCGTTGCCCGCGGAATCAACCCGTCGTTGTAGCTCAGCTGCGCCAGGTTGACGGGTTCATCCGAATCTGTGGCGGGATAATTGGGCAGCAGGAAGTGCCTCTCGTAGGCGCGAAAACCCAGGTCCGCTAACCACAAAGAGCCCAGGCTAAACAACACAAGCAAAATCACGTTGACCCAGGCGCTGCGCTTGGTCGTTTTGTTTTCAGGTGTAGCCATAATGGGCCTGAATCTGGATTATCAGAAGGGATTATCGGTCTTTGCTTGCCTGCAGGCCAGCAATGCAGTTGCTACGAAATTAAGCATGAAGTTAACAACCCGGTTTATGGGGAAATCAACATGGAAAATCATGGGAAATCAACATGGGAAGTTAACGGGCAGCCGCCATGCCGCTGCGGGTATTTTGGTACTATTCGACCTTAGCGCTCTGCGGCCACAGCTCCAGCCATGCCAACTGCCATGCCAACAGCCATTTTGGGGATTTCTGCTTATTACCACGACAGTGCCGCCGCATTGCTGGTGGATGGCCGGATTATTGCTGCGGCGCAGGAAGAGCGTTTCAGCCGCAAGAAGCACGATTCCCGCTTTCCGTCAGCCGCCATTGCCTATTGCCTGCAAGAAGCTGGGATAACATTGGCTGATGTTCAGCAAGTCGTTTTTTACGACAAGCCATTGTTGAAATTCGAGCGTTTGCTGGAAACCTATATCGATTTTGCACCACGGGGGTTCCAGTCGTTCGTCAAAGCCATCCCCATCTGGCTGAAAGAAAAACTATTCCTCAAACGCACTCTGCGGGAAGAACTTCAGGCGCTGGATCCTGATTCGAAAAGTCCATTGCCGCCATTGCTGTTTGCCCGGCATCACCAGTCGCATGCGGCTTCAGCTTTTTATCCTTCGCCATTCGGGAAAGCCGCAATACTCTGCCTGGACGGTGTGGGCGAATGGGCCACCAGTTCTGCCTGGCTGGGTGATGGAAACCAACTGCAGGCTTTGTGGGAAATCCGCTTTCCCCATTCGCTCGGGCTGCTCTATTCCGCCTTTACGTATTACACCGGATTTCGGGTAAATTCCGGTGAGTACAAGTTGATGGGCCTGGCCCCCTACGGTGAGCCCATCTATGCCGAACGCATACTCGAGCAACTGATGGATCTGAAAGAGGACGGCACTTTCCGGCTGGACATGTCCTATTTCAATTTCGCCACCGGCCTGACCATGACCACCGAAAAGTTTCATCGCCTGTTTGGTGGTCCACCCAGAGCGGCTGAATCGAAACTCACGCAGAAGGAAATGGACCTGGCTCGCTCCATCCAGCAGGTGACGGAAGAAATTGTGCTGCGACTGGCCCGCACTCTGCATAGGGAGCAAGGCGTGGATTATCTGTGCCTGGCAGGCGGCGTGGCGCTCAATTGTGTGGCCAATGGGCGCTTGCTGCGTGAAGGGCCTTTCAGGGATATCTGGATTCAACCCGCAGCCGGAGATGCCGGCGGTGCTCTGGGTGCCGCGCTGGCAGCCTGGCATGACCATTTGCAGCAGCCACGTATCATAAACCCGCGTGATTCCATGCAAGGCAGTTATCTGGGGCCATCCTACTCAGCCACTGAAATTCGCGATTACCTGCAAAGTACAGGTGCCGTTTTCGAAGAACTGGCGCCGGATGAGTTGCTCCGGAAAACGGCTGCTGCCATGGCTGACGAACAGGTCATAGGCTGGTTTCAGGGCCGCATGGAATTTGGTCCCAGGGCCTTGGGCTCACGTTCGATACTGGGCGATGCCCGCAGTCGTAACATGCAGTCCACCATGAACCTGAAAATCAAGTATCGCGAGTCTTTCCGGCCC
>JANOGQ010000362.1:0-6371 GCA_031406105.1 Lysobacterales bacterium
CGCTGTCGGTGTGACCCGCTATTTCCACAACTACCCGGTCGTTGGTCTTCAGCAATGCTGCTGCATCATTCAGAACCGCGATACCTTCGGGGCGCAGGGTGGCTTTGTCAAAGTCAAAGTAAACGCCATCCAGAGAAATTACGGCCTCTACTTCACAACCATCCAGATCCACTACAGCTCCAGGCCGTGTGTTCGGACATTTGTCACGCTCATTGGGTACGCCATCACCATCCAGATCAGGATTGCCCGGAGGTGGAGGCGGAGCCGCAGGTGCGGCAGCAGGTGCGGGCGGCGCATCTACACCACCGAAGTCATAGCTCAAACCTATGCTGTAGAAGAAATCCTGAAAATGACCGCGCGGAGCAAGACTGGTACCATCATTGTCATTGCGCCATAAAGCCTGAGCGCGAACCGAGAAGTGCCTGGCTAATTGACCCTGCATGCCAACGCCGAAACTCAGAGCAGTGTCATCACCTTCATCCAGAACACTACGATGCTTGGTGCGGCCGATACCGGCAGCGAAGAATGGGCGAAAACTCCAGTCGGTAACGTAATAACGACCCATCAGGCCTAGCGTACTGAGCTTCCAGCTATCGAAGGTAGCTCCGGGAACGGCAGTGTTATATCCCAGAAAATCGGCTTCGAATTCATCATATTCGAGGTCCACGCTGAAATTATTGCTGAGAAAACGACCCACGCCGATGGATTGCCAGACATCCCCATCATTGGTATCGCGAGCAGAATCCAGGCTGGCACCACCGATCTGGTAGGTGACATGCCAAGGCTCTTGCATATCAGCAGATAGCGCTGTACTTCCCAACACCAGGGCAGCCACTGTTAAAGCAACTAAAGATTTCAAGGTTTTCACGCAACGCTCCTCCGTACCAAAAAAAAACACCATTCAATTATCGTTATGGATCACCCACGCGCGACAATGCGTCAGTGCATCCTCCCGGTATCATACCGAAAAACAATGCGAAAGTTAACGCTTAATTAATAAAATTTTTGTTTAATCCGCGCCTAGGCAAAATACCTGCTTTCTGCAAACGCCGGAGTTCGGACAATTTCAGCGACCATCGCCTTGTTGGCGTTGCTTCAACTCGCGTCTTTCCTGGGCATCCAGACATAAGGTGGCTATGGGACGGGCTTCCAGTCGGTCAATGCCGATCTCTTCACCAGTCTCCTCACAATAGCCATACTCGCCTTCTTCAATGCGATTGAGAGCCTGATCAATCTTGTTGATCAGTTTGCGATAGCGATCTCTGGTACGCAGTTCAAGACTGTTTTCGGTTTCCCGAGTGGCGCGCTCAACTTCGTCGCCAACATCACGAACTTCCTGTTGCAGATTGCTGATCGTTTCTCGTGACTCTTCAACCAGCTCCGCTCGCCAATGCACCAGTTTCTGGCGGAAGTACTCGAGTTGCGCCGGGCTCATGTACGATTCTTTCTTGGTGGGTTTGTAATTCTTTTTCAATTTCACACGGGTATTCGTCATCGTGCTAACCTATTCCTCTCATTCAAAAACTGCAAAAACAACTTAACTAATTGTTTCTCTTGATTTTAATGAAATCCGGGCGGACCGCCCGGACATGAAAAATTGCCGTGTTATAGCCGAGTTTAGCCGCCACGGCAAGTGCTGATGGCCGACCAGAGACTTTCCCGCCTTTGCCGATATGGATAAATTGCTGCAATGGATGATTCGAGCCTATCAACTTCTGTTGAGCCCTTTTCTTGGAAACCAATGTCGCTTCACTCCCAGTTGCTCCCAATATGCTTCTGCAGCAATTGCCCGTCATGGAGCCGGCCGGGGCAGCTGGATGGCCTTGAAGCGCCTGCTGCGTTGCCATCCCCTCTGCGATGGTGGCTATGATCCCGTGCCCTGAACAGGATTCCTGCGTAAAAAATCAGCTTGCTGGACCTGATGATGGTTTCGTCGCCAAAATACGAGCTGTAAGATCACAACTGAGTCAAGCACGCCCTTCAGGCAATGGAGAAAAGCCGAGACATGTCCCGCCGCTTATTGATTAAAAATGCTCAGCTGGTAAACGAAGGCCAGATCACCGAGGGCGATATCCTGATTGTCCAGGACCGCATAGAGCGCTGTGGTGGAGACATCCCCGCCAAAGCCAATACCGCGGTCATTGATGCCACCGGGCTGTATTTACTGCCGGGCATGATTGATGACCAGGTCCACTTTCGCGAACCTGGTCTCACGCACAAGGGGGATATCGGCTCCGAATCACGGGCAGCTATCGCCGGGGGCATCACCAGCTTTATGGAAATGCCCAACACATCCCCGCCGACCCTGACTCATGCTGCCCTCGAGGATAAATACCTGATCGCAAGCCGGACATCAGCCGCAAACTATGCGTTCTATCTGGGCGCAAGTAACGATAACCTGCAGGCAGTTCGCACACTGGATCCCGCCGCAGCTGCTGGCGTTAAAGTGTTTATGGGCTCCTCCACCGGCAATATGCTGGTGGATAACGAGCAAACACTGGCGGGAATATTTCGCGAATGCCCGGTCATCATCACCACACACTGTGAATCAACTCCACGAATTCAGCACAACTTGCAAATTGCCATGCAAAAATACGGCAGGCATATCCCTTTGTCAGAACATCCGAACATCCGGGATGCTGAATGTTGTTACCTCTCCTCCAGCATGGCAGTTGAACTGGCCAAAGAGCACAATGCTCAACTGCACATATTGCATCTGACAACGGCCCGGGAAATGTCCTTGTTTCAGCCAGGGCCCATAGCGGGTAAAGCCATCACAGCCGAGGTTTGTGCCCACCATCTTTATTTCAGCAGCGACGATTACAGCGACCGTGGTAACGCTATCAAATGCAATCCCGCCATCAAATCAGCCAGTGACCGGGCTGCTTTGAGGATGGCTCTGATCGAAGGCCGTCTGGATATTATTGCAAGCGACCACGCGCCGCATACAAAAGAGGAAAAAGCCAGTACCGATTACCTCACGGCACCCGCAGGTCTGCCGCTGGTTCAGGATGCCTTGCTGTCTGTGTTCGAGATGTACCACGACAAGGTCATGAGCCTGGCAGATATCGTCACTAAAACCGCTCATAACCCGGCAACCCGCTTCAATGTCAGGAACAGAGGCTACCTGCGGGAAGGCTATTATGCAGATCTGGTATTGGTGTCTATGGATGAGGTCACCGAAGTAAGTCCTCAACGGGTATTGTCCCGATGTGGCTGGAGCCCTTTTGATGGAGTAAAGTTTCGTTCACGCATTAAGAGCACCTATGTGAACGGACAACTGGCCTTCGATGGGCTAGAGGTGCTGCAACACGGTGCTGCCATGCGGCTGGAGTTTGATCGGCCGAAAAAACGCGGCTAGTGGCTTTTGAAAGAGACATTGAATGGTTGCCCCTATCAACTTAAAAAACACAAGAAGGAAACCACACTATGGGATTTCTCGCCGGTAAGCGTGCGCTGATTGTCGGCGTAGCCAGCAATCGCTCCATCGCCTGGGGAATAGCTGAGGCTATGCATGACCAAGGCGCCGAACTTGCGTTTACCTATCAAACCGAAAAATTGCAGTCACGGGTGCAGGCCATTGCTGAACAAACGGGCTCATCCATTGTATTGCCCTGCGATGTGGCTTCAGACGATGACATCGCCAATCTGTTCAGTGAACTGAAAAGGCATTGGGATGGTTACGACATTCTGATTCATTCGGTGGGCTTCGCGCCGCGCGAACAACTGGAAGGTGACTATATGGATGTCATCGATCGCGAAGGCTTTCGCGTTGCCCACGACATCAGTTCATACAGCTTCGTTGCACTGGCAAAGGCAGGACTGCCAATGATGCAGGGGCGCCAGGCTGCCCTGCTTACACTGACTTACCTGGGCTCACTCAGAGCCATGCCCAGCTATAACGTAATGGGCCTGGCCAAAGCCAGCCTTGAGGCCAACGTGCGTTACATGGCTCAAAGCCTGGGGCCCAAAGGTATACGCGTAAACGCCATATCAGCCGGTGCCATCAAAACCCTCGCCGCAGCCGGGATTTCCGGCTTCCGCAGCATGCTGGCCTACGCCGAGCAGACCGCCCCCCTGCGACGCACTGTGACACCACGGGAAGTTGGCAACGCCGCCGCATTCCTGTGCTCCGACCTGGCTTCAGGAATTACTGGCGAGATCACCTATGTAGATGCAGGGCAGAATATCGTTGGATTGGCTGGAATGGAATAGCCGCTAAAGGCAGCTCTCAATAAATCAGGCTTTCCTATAGTCGGTCTTCAAATACTTCAATTTCGGATTGACTGCGCAAAAACCTGAGGAAGGCGAAAGTCTCTGCGTTGGCAGTTGCATTGGCAATACGTCTGCGGTAATTCTGCTGCAGTATCAAGTCGTCTTCGCTCAAAACTCCATCAGTGACCGATTCCAGTGCAACCACGGCGTAACCGTCATCCAGCTGCAAGACCTCAATACGTTTAGCATTGGTCTCGGGTGGTGCCATACGGAAAATCTGGGTAGTCAATCGCGCCGGATAGGGGCTGCCCTGCCGACGGGCGTCATCTGCTACCAACAGCTCAATGCCAGATTCTTCGGCCAGCGCTGCCAGCTCTTCACCCGCTTGTGCGCGCGCCAGCAAGCCCTCTGCCTTCGCCGCTGCATCTTGCATGGCCTGGTCCAACCTCACCGCTAGTCGCACTTCTTCGCGTACGGATTCGAATGGTTTGGCGGCTTCTGGCAGATGCTCTGTGAGCTTGATCATCACCATGTGATTTTCGCCAATATCGATCGGGTCGCTCACCGAGCCCTGTGCCAGAACCAGGTCAGAGAATGCTGCTTCCACCACGGCCGGGTTTGCGGCCAGTCCCTGCCCATCGGTGCGTCCGAAAGGCCCAAGCTCCTGAACTTTCAGGGCCAGCGCTTCGGCTGCGGCATTCAAGGTGGTCGGATCTTCATAAATCAGGTCAACCAGCCGGTCAGCCTGTTCCAGGTACTGACGATCCTGCTGCTCCGCCATGAACTCCTGCAGCAAAATTTCCTTAGCCTCTTCAAAAGACATACCCTCTGAAGGCCGTATGTCCACCAGCCGAATTACATGCCAGCCAAAGCTGGTTTGAACCGGATCCGACAAGGGCTTGGCAAGGGTCAAACCATACAGGGCGTCTTCAAACGCCTGAACCATAAAGCCTGGCTCTATCCAGCCCAGATCTCCCCCCTGATTAGCAGAACCAGCATCATCAGAATGAGTACCGGCCAATTCACCGAAATCAGCCCCATCCTGAATTTGCTCAACGATGGATACCGCTTTTTGCCTGGCCGTTTCTATCGCGGCCTCATCATCATCGGCATTTACCGCAATCTGGATGTGCGAGGCAAGTCTGGATTCAGGTGTGATGAATCGGGCTTTCTGTTCTTCGAAGCGGGCCTGCAACTGTTCTTCATCCGGTTCCAGATTATCTGTCAGCTTGCTGGCTTCCAGTTCAATATATTCTATAAGTACCTGCTCAGCTGAGCGGTAATCATCCGGGCGAGCTTCGTACCACGCGAGCAGGTCTGCTTCAGCTATATCTGGCCCGGCATCTGATTCTGTGGTTTCAGCCTCTGACTGCAATTCTGCTTCGTCCAGTGCTTCGGTTGCTTCGTCATCCGCGGTGTCAGCTTTAACAATAATGGCCTTGAACACCCGGCTCTGGTCCTGCAGCCTGGTGTACTCTTTCAATTCCCAATCAGTGGCGATTGCACTGCTCATGAGGGTGCTGGGAAACTGGTCCATGATCAGCTCAGCACGCATTTCATTTTCGTACTGTGCCGGCGTCATTCCCAGTGCCACCAGCCTGCTCTGATAAACTTCCTGGTTGAATTCACCATCGACCTGGAAAGCCTGCATTTCACGGATTGCGTTGGCCAGGGTGGCATCATCAACGGCAAGCCCCGTCTGCAATGAGACCTGCGCCACGAGTTCGCGATCGATCATGTTGTCCAGATGTTGCCGTTTGATCATGGGCTGTTCAAATTGCACTGGATCGAAACCATCGCCCATCACACTTTGCATGCGGCGCCGATAGTTCTGGAAACTCTCAGTAAATTCCGTGGTAGTGATGTCCGAATCATTGACCCGGGCGATAACATTTACCGCGTCCGATGCGAAGTAGGAGCCCACACCAACGAAGGCAAAAGGAATAATCAGGATTCCGAAGATAATAAAGGCCAAAATGCCAGTCAATCGTTCACGGATGGCTTGCAGAACCATGAGCTCACTCGTTCCTTGTCTTGTTAACAGGCAGTTTAATCATTATGCCCCAGGCATGGCTGAATAATGAAAAGGGCGCCGGCAGGGCGCCCTTTTTCAATAAGTGGCGGAGTGGACGGGGCTCGAACCCGCGACCCCCGGC
>JANOGQ010000232.1:0-1557 GCA_031406105.1 Lysobacterales bacterium
GCGGTCGAGGTGCCACAGCATCGTGCGCAGCACCTGCTCGGCCAGCGCCGGCGTGGCGCGCGTGAAGCCGGGCAGGTTGAGCGCGCCGACGCGGTATCGGCAAAGAGCACTACGTTGATGCCTTGCTCTGTGGCTGCGGCCAGATGCCGAGCAGATTTCTGATCCGGAATTTGACCAGGATTTTGATCCGGACTCTGACCCGGGCTCTGACCCTGGCTCTGCTGCTCTTCAGTTTCCTCACCCGTCTCGCCACTGGGCAGGCTATCAGGCGGCTGTTCAAAAGCCGAGTTTGCTGCGCCGGTAACGCGCGCAGCCAGGGTATAGCGCTTGCTGGTGGCAACGAAATCCTTCAGCAGGTCCATGGGGTTGGACAGGAAACGCATTCTCGATGCATCCAGCGGAGCGGCATTTTCACTGCTCTGGGCCAGCATTTCAAATGTGCTGCTGGCCGCTTCTGTGGGCTGCAGCCAGCCCGTTGAGGAGAAATTCACCACCCCCAGATCTGCACTGATGATGTCATCGGCATTGAGGCCGTCCGCCGTCACCGACAGGATGCCAATATGCCGGTTCTGACCGGAACCAATGCCGAACTGAAGATCACCCAGCACCTGATTGTTGTCGAAACTCACACCCCAGGCAGTCAGCAGTTTGCCCAGCGTCGACGCGCTGCCACGTTGCATTTGCGCCATGGGATCACCCGGCTGGCCCTGGTCGGATTCTGCCACCGGATCCATGAAAGCCACCAATCGCCCTCCGCCCAGGACAAACTGGTCAATACGATAGAGCATGTCTTCAGACAGGTCCCGCGGATGGATCAATATCAACAGATCCAATCCTTCGGGCAGCGTGGCGGCCTGTGGGTCTATGTCCTGCAGGGTAAACAACTGACTGAGCTGCTCGTGTATGACCCAGGGATCGTTCATGCGCTGTGCTGCCGGATCAAAACCACCCTGCATGGGCAAGGAGCTCAGAACGCCAATTTCTTTTCGTTCCGGCTGGCCCAGTGATGAAATCATCTTGGCCAGATCGTATTCGAGGAATTTCTCTTTGGCTGGCTGCAGAAAAGGCATGGTCTGCACCTCATCCAGCGAATTGGTGCCGGCTATACCGAGGTAAAGACTGATGCCACTGGCGCCTATGGGCACGGCCTGCAGGCCAAATCGTGCAGCCTGATCTTCCTCCTCAGAAAATGCTGCCGGATCTATGCGCTGCACACTGAGTTTGCCATTGCTGCGATTGACCATTTCATCCAGCAGTTCATTCACCCGACGCGCATAACTGCGAATCTGTGGCAGCTCACGGCTGGGATCCTCGGAAAAATACAGGTACAGCCTGACGGGCTCTTCCAGCCCTTCCAGAATGTTTCGGGTGCCTTCACTCAGGGTGTAGAGCTTGTCCTGGGTGAGGTCCAGCCTGACACTGCTGAACAGCCGGGCCGATAAAACGGTCAGCGCAGCAAACAACAGAACCAGCAATATCAGCGACGCAGCTGGCAAAAGAGGTTTCTTGTTCATGGGCATAATCCTTGGGGCCTGTTTACATTTACGCAATTGCCGC
>JANOGQ010000389.1:0-4834 GCA_031406105.1 Lysobacterales bacterium
CCCGGGGGCCACCAACCGGGGGGACAGAGTATAGTGACTGTTTAAATTACTCTGCCCATTTACTGTGACCCCAAAGTTACCAAAGTCAGCTGTGCTCATGCTTTAACCGGCTCCAGCCCCAGCGCCGCCCGTTCGCGGTTGAGGTGCTCGATCATGCGGCTTTGGATGGCCTGGAAATCCGGGTCGGTTTCGTATTCATTGAAGTAAGGCAGTTCATCGGTAATGCGCAGTGTGTAAATCGCGCCACGATCGACTGCCAGTGCGAGAAACTCCAGCGCTTTTTCACGGTTTTCTGCCATGGCGTAGTAATTGGCTTCGAGCGTGTGAAAAATCTTGTTGTTCAGGCCCTGCTGCGCCAGAGAGTCGTGCGCGCTTCGAATCCGGCTCATGGCATCCTCGAATTTCTGCTGGTTGCCAGTGCGCTGGTAGGCCCAGGCCAGAGAAGGCATTTCACGGTAGCCAACATATCCGCCGGGAGGAAACGCCAGCGCAAAATCATCCAGCTTGGGCCAGCGCTCTTCGATGTAACTGACCAATACCTCGGGCTGATTGCTTTCAACCAGCATATCCAGGTAGTTCCAGATATCGCCCTGTGCAGCCCAGTCCTGTGCAACCCGGCTGGCTTCTTCCAGGCGACCGAGGCGAGTGAGTGCCTTGATGCGCGTACTCCAATAGCTGTTTTCCCCGGCAGCTTTTTCGTACTGGTAGGTGTCCAGGTAGCCTGAGCCAACTTCTACCCGGGAGGCACGGTCCTGCGGCTGCAGTGCCAACGCGGCTTCGGCCAGGGGCAGCCCTTCAGCAATTTTTCCCTGCCAGATCAGCAGCCAGGCATCCATCAGCAGGATGTCGGCATCCTTGGGCATAAAGGGCCTGGCCTTGTCCACCAGGGCCTGGGCTTCATCAAACTGTGCCGTCATTATCAAGTTACCGGCCAGGTTGCCTAAATTGGGTTTGTACAGAGGATCTCTGCGGTTGATTTCTATCTGCAACGCCATCGCTTTACTGGGCTGTCCAGCAATGCTGTAGCCAAGTGCCAGCCAGTTGGCCGCATCGATCAGGCCAGGGTTAAGTTGCTGGGCCTTTTCCAGAGCTTCAATGCTTTGCTGTAGTGCCCCGAGTACGTCCTGGTAATACAGACCGAGTGCAGCCCAGCCTTCGCCCAAATCAGGGTCCAGCCTCAGCGCCTGGTCGGCGTACAGTTTCAATTGGGACTGGGCCTGAGGATTGGGCAGTTTGCCGTACTGCTTTTCGCTCAACAGGGCGGAAACAATGCCTCGCTGTGCATAAGCCGGGGCGTAATCCGGGTCGATCGCGATGGCCCTATCCAGCAGTTCAGCCGCCGACTCCAATGCCAGCTCACTGCGTTCGTACATGCGTTGCTTGGCGAGCAGGTACAGGTCAAAGGCTTCAGAGTTGGTGCGGGTGGTCTCAACCAGTTGGGGAGTTTCACCCACCAGGTGAGCCTTGAGTTGCTCCAGGATGGCATTGGCGATCTCGTCCTGAATGGCGAATACGTCGTCCAGTTCGCGGTCGTAACTTTCCGACCACAGATGGAAGCCGTTATCCACGCGGATCAGCTGTGCCGTAATGCGTACCTTGTTGCCTGCTTTGCGCACTGAACCCTCGAGGATGTGCGCCACGCCTAGTGCTTCGCCGATTTTTCGCAGGTCCTGGTTTTCGCCTTTGAATGAGAATGAGGAGGTGCGGCCCGCCACCTGCAACTCCTGCACCTTGGCCAGAGCGTTGAGGATTTCCTCGGAAATACCGTCAGAGAAATACTCGTTATTGGCATCCTCGCTCATATTCACGAAAGGCAGTACTGCGATGGATTTGGAATTGGGCTCGCTGGGCTTTGCTTCTGCCGTCACTGCCGCGCTTTGAGCTTCGTTGCCGGCAGTCTGGATTCCAGACTCGGCTTCGCCGGTCTGGAATGACGGAGTTGTTGGGCCAGTGCCCGCTTCCGACCCCATTTCCGGCTTGAACTTATCCCAGGCAAACCAACCCAGCGCCAGCAGCAGTACACCGATGATCATGTAATCCAGCTTACGGCCGGTTTCGTGGGTGATGGACTGGCTGCGGTCTACGTCTTTTTCTTTCTTGATGCCTTCGGGTGTCAGCTCAAATGCCCAGGCAAAAAATACCGCGATCGGGAAGCCGATGATCAACAGTAAGAGGATGGTCTTGATGACCCACTCGGGCGCGCCGAATCCATCGAGGAATACATCCACTCCCTGGGCAAGCAGCCAGGCCATTACGACGTAGGCGGCACCTACCTTGAAGACATTGCGGCGTTTCAGTTCGGCAATAATGCTCATATGGCAGGTATTTCCAGCCCCACGCCCGGGGATCTGCAGCGGGAGCCTGAGACTTGAAATTGTGGCGAATTCGAAACGGCAGAAACCGTCTCCAAGCTGAAGACGATTACTTTTTGCAGCCCCTCCAAAGTTTTCGCCATACGCACGCCTGATTTTAGAATTCGATTATTACGGCAGCTCGGTAGCCATCATAACAAGATTGGTGGCTGAATCGCTGCTCAAGCGGCTGATATTTTTGCGTTGCTCTGACCCCGATAGCCGAATGTGATTCGGGTCCGGAGTTGGATCCGACCCCATTTCCGGACCCCATTTCCGGACCCCATTTTAGTGCCAGCAGCACGTGCATTCGCATCGTTTCGGACGGCTTTGCGATAGTGGTGGATTGGGTCATGGGCCGAAGTATAGGCCCTGACCTGCCTTTCACTAGGTACCACAGAAGGTTGCGGTCACCACTTGCTCGGGTGTGGGTGGCAGGGCATAGCGATCTGCGCTTGTATCCAGTTCAAAAGGTCGGGTCACCCGGTCCAGCAGTTGATGGAACGGCTGGAAGTCGGCCAACTCCACCGCTGCCTTGATGGCTTCTTCAACGAGGTGATTTCGTGGAATCACGATGGGGTTGGCAAGCAACATGGCAGCATGGCGCGGCTCTGTGGTGTCACCGCTCCATCCGGACAGCTGCTGCCAGCGAGCCAGCCAGGGACCAAAGGTTTCGGGCAACTGGAACAGGTGTGATGTGTTGGCCCCGGTATCGGTCAATTGAAACAAATGAGATGTGCGGGGCGAGGTTCCCGGGTTGGCCAGTTCCGCCAGGTGCCGGAAGGTGAGTGTGAAGTCGCAGGCCGCATCGGCCATCAGCTGGAACAGATCGATGCCCAGTTGCACGGCTTCTTCTGCATCACTGGTCAAACCGAGCTTGCGTTTAAGTTCCTGATGATGCGCATCACTGAAACGTTGGGGAAATTCATCCAGAATCGCGCCGGCCTGTTCGAGCGCCAGCGACTGATCATCGCCCAGAAGCGGCAGCATGGCCTGGCCCAACCGCGCCAGGTTCCAATGGGCAATGGAAGGCTGGTTGCGGTAGGCATAGCGGCCGTTGTGATCGATGGAACTGAATACGGCCGCCGGATTGAAGTGATCCATGAATGCGCAAGGGCCATAGTCGATGGTTTCACCCGACAGCAACATGTTATCGGTGTTCATCACGCCATGGATGAATCCCAGCAATTGCCATCTCGCCATCAGTTTGGCCTGGCGTTCGACCACGGCAGCGAACAGCGCCATGTATGGATTATCCGCCAGAGCCACTTCGGGGTAATGACGCTGGATCACATGGTCAGCCAGCAGACGCAGGCCTTCAACATCGCCGCGCGCGGAAAAAAACTGCACGGTTCCGATGCGGATATGGCTGCGGGCAACGCGGGCCAGCACAGCGCCTGGCAAAGCCCCATTGCGGTACACCTCATCGCCCGTCGTGACCGCTGATAGGGTTCGTGTGGTTGGAACACCCAGCGCTGCCATGGCCTCACTGACCAGAAACTCGCGCAGCACCGGCCCGAGCGGCGCGCGGCCATCACCACCCCGTGAATAGGGTGTGCGCCCTGAGCCTTTGAGCTGAATATCGAAGCGCTCGCCTGCCGGGCTGATGACTTCACCCAGCAGCAAGGCCCGGCCATCACCCAGCTGCGCACTCCAGCCGCCAAACTGGTGGCCAGCGTAGGCTGTGGCAATCGGATCTGCGCCTTCCGGAACATGGTTGCCCGCAACCGTAAGTATTCCTTCATCAGATGCCAGCCAGGCAGGGTCCAGGCCGAGTTCGAGGGCCAGTGCATCATTAACCTGGATCAATTGCGGCGAACGGGCAGGCTCGGGATTGACCCGCGCAAAGAAACGCTCGGGCAGGAGGGCATAGCTGTTGTCGAATCGGGGGGGTGCGGGAGTCGTCATGCGCTCATTATCCCTCACGGCGGCGCGGATCTGGGCTTAAAATCGGCATCAGAGTACTTTTCCTCAAGCCCCTCTCGGAAGGAAGCAAAAACAAATGAAGAAGTTTTTAGGAATTTTAGGCCTGGTGGTAATGCTGCTGCTGGCCATCATGGTGTATCGGGCCAGCACTTCATTTCATGATCAGGCCGGCCAACCCCTGGCAGACCTGGTTGATGTTGCGATTGATGAAGCCCCAGCCGTGCAGCGCTTCGCCCGGTCGTTGACCTATCCCACCATCTCGCATGATGACCGCAGCAATTTTGACGCAGCTGCGTTCAGCGGTTTCAAGGACTATTTGCAATCGGCCTACCCGCTGGTCCACCAACACATGCAGCGTACCGTGATCAGTGGCTATAGCCTGGTTTACCATCTGCCCGGAAAAAATCCGGCATTGCAGCCGGTGTTGTTCATGGGGCACATGGATGTGGTTCCGGTGCAGGAAGACACACTGGCTGAATGGACTCACCCACCCTTTGCCGGCGTGGTTGAAGACGGAGTGGTGTGGGGCCGTGGCAGCGTGGACGACAAAGTGGGTG
>JANOGQ010000398.1:0-14630 GCA_031406105.1 Lysobacterales bacterium
CCTGTTCGCCAGGCCTGAACGTTACTTTAAGGCTGCCATCGTGGAAATGGTGGCCGGCCTGGTCCTGGCCCTGAGCTACCATCGCTGGGATGGAACCTGGCCCCTGTTCACAACCATTCTGGGTTGGCTGATGGCCATCGAAGGCGCTGCATTCCTGCTGGCGCCTCGCCTGTTCCAGAGTTTCGGCCGCTGCAGCGATGGCTTTATTCTGAAGTACCTGCGGTTTGGTGGAATTGCAGTGGTAATCCTGGGCGCCCTGCTGGGGCGTTTTGTTCTGAACAGCTAGGCGGTCTCACCTTCTCAATGCACAAAACGCTCGCTGCTGCATGAGGCGCAATCAGCCGTAGATCCGCTCGGGTAGCCAGTTGATCAGCTCAGGCCAGATTGCCAGGACCACCAATAACAAGAGCTGAATCAGGATAAAGGGAATCACCCCTCGATAAATCGCGCTGGTCGGCACACTTTCCGGGCAAACTCCGCGCAGGTAGAACAGCGAGAAGCCAAATGGCGGCGTCAGGAAAGATGTCTGCAGATTCACTGCCATCATCACACCCAGCCAGATTGGATCGATGCCCATGGCCATCAGGATGGGCCCGACAATTGGCACCACCACAAAGATGATTTCAATAAAGTCCAGCACAAAGCCGAGCAGGAACATCACCCCCATCACGACCACCATGGCACCAATCACCCCGCCGGGCAAAGCATGCAATAACTCGGCAATCAGTTCATCCCCGCCAAAGCCGCGGAATACCAGGCTGAACAGCGAAGCGCCGATCAGAATCATGAACACCATGGCCGAAATCGAGGCAGTACTGGTCACCACTTCACGCAACATTTTGCTGTTAAAACGTCCCTGGATCAGCGCCAGGATCATGGCACCCACCGCACCAACGGAAGCGGCCTCGGTGGGGGTTGCAACACCGTACAGAATCGAGCCCAATACCGCGAACATCAAAAACAATGGCCCCAGCATATGGCGCAGAACTTGCCAGATACCGACTTGGCTTTCTGCCGTTTCCACCACCTTGGGCGCCATCGCTGGCTTGACCATGCCCAGCACCAGCAGATAAACCAGATACAGGCCCACCAGAATCAGCCCCGGAACCAGGGCTCCGGCAAACAACTCACCTACTGATACCGTCTTGGGTGAAAAATTACCCATGCTGAGTTGGGCCTGCTGGTAGGCGGTCGAAAGCACATCCGCCAGCAGCACCAACACAATGGAGGGTGGAATGATCTGCCCCAGCGTGCCTGCAGCGCAAATCGTACCGGTAGCCACACTGGGGTGATAACCCCGCTGCAACATGGTGGGCAAAGAAATCAGGCCCATGGTTACCACGGTGGCGCCTACTATCCCGGTACTGGCAGCCATCAGGGCTCCAACCAGCACCACCGCCAGACCCAGGCCTGCGGGCAAGTGGCGCGCGACTTGCGCCATGGATTGCAGCAATTGCTCTGCCACCCTCGAACGTTCCAGCACCACGCCCATGAATACGAACACCGGAACGGCGATCAGTGTTTCATTGGTCATGATGCCGAAGATGCGGTTGGGCAAGGCGCCCAGATAGGCTGGGTCGAAACTGCCCAGCAAAGTGCCGATGCCGGCAAAAATCAAAGCGACGCCGGCCAGGGTGAATGCCACCGGGAAGCCTGCCATTAAGGCCAGACCCACTGCGGCAAACAAGCCCAATGCCATGAATTCAGCCATCAGCAAACAGCTCCAGCAATGCTGCGCGCCAGGTAAAGATCTTTAAGGCGCACGTAATGTGCCGCACTGTACTGCAGCATGTCGATTTCGTGTTCGCTGAGCTCACGTGACATTTGTGCCGGACTGCCTTTCCATAAAGTACCTCTGGACAATCGTGTGCCCGGCGTGACAACAGCACCTGCCGCGATCATCACGTCGGCTTCCAGCACCGCCCGGTCCATCAGGGTGGCACCCATGCCGATCAGGCAACGCGGGCCTATGCTGCAGGCATGCAGGATGGCGCCATGACCCACAGTGACATCTTCCGCCAGTGTCAGCGGACCACCTGCAGGGGTATCCGGGCCTTCATGGGTAACGTGCAGCACTGCATTGTCCTGAATATTGCAACGCGCACCGATGGTAATCTGGTTAACATCACCGCGCAGCACAGCCATGGGCCAGATCGAAACATCATCGGCCAGCGTAACCGCTCCGGATACATGTGCTTGTGGGGAAATGAAAACGCGCTGGCCCAGCCGAGGTTGCAGCTGCATGAAACGGTAGGGATTTTTCTTGTTATTGGTGCTCACTGCGCGGGATGGTACCACCTTCAGGAGCAGATTCAATCTGTCAGATTGACGGATTAAGCAGCTCATCTGAATTGCCGGGCCTGAAAATTATGCACAAACCCTGTCTATGCCGATAATCACGGGCTTATAGCTCTAATCTTTAAAAATGATTTCATTAACATTTGTAAGCCGTTGATATCTGGATATTTGACATAAGCGGAATTCTCAGAAATAGATCCTGGCTTCCTGCCTGAGCCCATCAAAAAACGGCTGCTCCCGCATTCTCCACAAGCTTATCCACAGCCTTGTCACCAGATCAGCCATCATTCAAGGGTGCGCCAGGAATGAAAACACGCCACATCCCATGACCACCGGGGCTCTGCTACTTATGGCAACTCCAAACGTATACAATAAGCCCCTTTTTTCAGCCGCAGCAATGCAAGCGGCATTACCACCAGGGTTACTATTCTCAAGTGAAAGAACATATTCAGGAACTGCTGTCACAATCCCTGCTGCACCTGCGGCGTGAAGGACTACTGGAGCTCGGAAACGAGCCCTCCATCCAGCTTGACCGCACCAAGTCGGTAGAACATGGCGATTTCGCCAGTAATCTGGCGATGACACTGGCCAAACAGGTCGGCATGCCGCCACGCAAGCTGGCCGAATTGCTGATCGACTGGCTACCGCGCTCCCGGCAAGTAGAAAAAGTAGAAATTGCCGGACCCGGATTCATCAACTTTTACCTGCACCATTGCGCCTTGCGCGGCGTAGTCAAGGATGCACTGAACAGGGGCGAGCAGTACGGCAGCCCCTTGGGTGATCCGGATGACAGCCTTACGCTGGAGTACGTTTCGGCCAATCCGACCGGGCCGCTGCATGTGGGTCATGGTCGCGGCGCCGCCTACGGTGCCAGCCTGGCCAATATCCTGAAGCTGGCCGGAGTAAGGGTGCAGCGTGAGTACTATGTCAACGACAATGGCCGCCAGATGGATATCCTGGCCGCCAGCGTCTGGTTACGTTATCTGGAATTGTGCGGCGAGCGTGTCAGCTTTCCGGAGAATGGCTACCAGGGCGATTACATTTACGATATTTCGCGCTCTGTCAGGGCGGATTACGGCGACAAGTATCGCCGTAACGGCAATGAGATCAACGAAGGTTTACCGGCCTCACCCGCCAGTGGTGGTGATGGCGAAATCTACATTGATGCACTGATTGCCCGTGCCCGGCAGTTATTGGGCAAAGAAGGTTTCAAGGTCTTTTTCAATGCCGCCCTGGAAAGCATCCTGTCAGACATCAAGGATGACCTGGCCGATTTTGGCGTGCATTACGAGAAGTGGTTCTCCGAACAGCAACTGGAAGACAGTGGCGCGGTGCAGGAAGCCATTGAATGCCTGCGCGATAACGGCCATCTTTATGTGCAGGATGGAGCCACCTGGTTTCGCGCATCAGCCCTGGGAGACGAAAAAGATCGCGTGGTGATCCGGGAGAATGGTCGCACCACCTATTTCGCTTCGGACATAGCCTACATCCGCGACAAGCTGAAGCGTGGCCTGCGCAAGGCCATTTATGTGCTGGGAGCGGATCATCATGGTTACATGGCACGCTTGCGCGCAGCAGCGCAGGGCCTGGGCGAAGATCCCGATCGGCTGGAAATCCTGCTGGTGCAATTCGCGATCCTGTACCGCTTTGGGGAGCGGGTGCAGATGTCTACCCGCAGTGGCCAGTTCATCACCCTGCGTGAGTTACGCGAAGAAGTGGGCGATGATGCTGCCCGGTTCTTCTACGTAATGCGTTCGCACGAACAACATCTGGATTTTGACCTGGACCTGGCAAAATCGCGCTCAAATGAAAACCCGGTCTATTACATTCAGTACGCGCATGCGCGCATCTGCAGCGTATTCCGCAATCTGATCCTGATGGATCAGCGACACAACGAGGCCATCGGTGAAGCAGCACTGGAGTTGCTGACCGAAGCTCACGAAACGCAACTGATGCGCGCGCTAGGGCGCTTCCCGGAAGTCATCGAATCAGCTGCACGTTCACGCGCTCCGCACCAGGTAGCCCATTATCTGCATGCCCTGGCAACCGATTTACACGCCTACTACAACGCCCATCAGTTCCTGGTCGACGATGAGAATTTGCGCAATGCGCGATTGAATCTGGTGCTGGCTACACGTATCGTGCTCGGAACTGGTCTGAAACTGCTGGGTGTTTCAGCCCCTCAAGAAATGTAGCTCGAAAAGGAAGACACAAGAGTTGGCAAAACGCGGCGCAAGCAGGGGAAACAAAGGCTCCACACCGGCTTTGTTATGGCTGTTTATGGGCTTGCTCATTGGCCTTGGACTAGCCTGGTATGGCGCCAACAAAGGCTGGATTGCAACGCCGAAATCGGCACCTGAATCAGCCACCACGGTATCACCGCGTGACGAAACACCGCTGGCGGATGAGATGAAGTCCGGCACCGACAAGCCCAGTAAATCACAGTACGACTTCTTTACGGTGCTGCCTGAGATGGAGGTGGTGGTTCCCGAGCAGGAGCTGGCCGCCAACAAGCAGGCCGAAGCCACGGCGCCGGTGACTGATGATGCTGACAACTACATTCTGCAGGTGGGTTCGTTCCGGACTTCAGCTGATGCGGAACAGATGAAAGCCCGCCTGGCATTGCAAGGCTTCACGGCGCTGGTACAGACGGTCAAGGTTAATGACGAAACCTGGCATCGCGTTCGAATCGGGCCGGTTGCCGGCGCCCGCAAAGCGGACGAAATGCGCAACCAACTTTCACAAGCGGGCATAGAAAGCCTGGTGATGAAAAGCCCTTAGTTGTTTGTGCAGAGGTTCCCCGGCGCACGCCGAGCAATTTGGGGATCACGTAACTGAAAACCGTCTTTCCAGAATCGAGCGAAGCGAGACTTCTGGAATCCAGAACTTCGCTATCCCCGGATTCCAGAGTTTGCTTCGCAACTCTGGAAAGACGGACTGAAGCATTTGGGCGAACGAGCAAATATAAAAAGTTTGAGGCAAACCGCGAGTCAGGAAGAGTCTCGCAGTTCACGACTGTGCCACACGCGGATTACCACAAGGGTTTCCCCCAGAAGCCGATAGCGCAGCACATACGCACCCACACCAAACGTCACGAAGAGTTCGCGACGTTCTGTCGCTTCGTCCATTCGTTTACCCGCAAGCGGGAACTCGAGCAGGGTCGTCGCGCCAGTTCGCACCCTCTGCAGCATGCGCCCGGCAGCGTCCATATCTTTGTCGGTGAGGAATTCAAACAGACGGCGAATGTCCTCCTTCGCCTCAGGCAGCCAGACCAGCTTCATCCGGAAACAGACCGGCTTTGCGACTCCTCTGCGAGGTTATCGAACCACTCATCCATTTCTTCCGCAGTGACATGGGAACCTGTGTCCAGAAACCGCTGGAAGCGCGCTTCGTCCTCGGACTTCTCCCGCTCGAATCGCTCTTCGTTGATCAGGTAGCGGCCGATAGCTTCCTTCATCAGCCAGTGAACAGAACGGTCCTTGGCTCCGGCGAGATTCTTTAGCCGTTCCAACGTTTCTTCGTCGAGTTTTATGCCGGTGGTGGACATGATGTGCATATGGTTGCATGCGGTTGCAACACTTGCAACCTTTCCGCGCACAGGTTGGTTGCTAAGTCCTGGCGTACAAATCCGTCACTGCCATTGGCGATTCCTGCTTTTGCTTGCGCGAATTCTGCTGCCAGTTCCTGAAGGCAGCCCAGGTGCTGGGGCCATCCCAGCGACTGCCAGCCTCAGCCTGAAAGCCCACGGCATCCAGCTCGCGCAACCGCGCCGCCAGGGCTGCATCGTTCGATTCGCGGGCAAATTCCACCAGGCTGCCGCGCAATCCCGCCGGGCCGAACTGTTTCAGCCAGCGGCTCATAGCCTGCCGGGCCTGCGCCGCATCGGCCTTTTCACAAGCCCGCTGAAAGTCTTTCAACAATGCACTTTCTGCCTGAATGCGCTGCTCTGCGGGGCTAGCGGGTTTCGGCCCTTTTTGCCGCCCTCGCAGCCACAAAAACAGCGTAGCCAACCACAGCACAACGAACAGCAAGGTTAAGCCGCGCCATAGTGTGGGCGCACTCTGGCCACCCGATGCGCTGATCTCTGAATCGCTGACACCACCCGGCTGAGCAGCAGTAGCAGGCGCAGCCGGCTCAGCGATCGGCAAGACCGAGGGCGCAATGTTCAGCCGCTGCTCCGGCAAAACCGCAGTTTGCTGGCGGTTGTTGACGGTGTCCCACCAGTCCAGCTTCAGTTCGGGCAACACCAGTTCTCCGGCCTGTTCGGGAACCACCGCAAAACGGAATTCCTTGTGGCCCAAAACCCAGCGACCATCATCGCGGGTAATGCCCTGCGGCTGGTCGGGATAAATGCGCGCACCGGGAATTTCCGGCCATTGCGGTTCGGTCAGCATGTTTTCCTCCAGGCCCACCGCATCGATGATGATGGTACGCGTCACCGGCTCCCCCACCGTCGGCGCATCGCTGGCAGAAATGTTCTGCGACAGCTGCAATTGCCGCGCGGGCAACCAGTGATCAGCCGTGAAGCTGGCAGGCCGTGGCAGGATTTCAAGGTCAACCGCTGCACTGGATGCTTCGATCCGCCGACCTCGCACGGAAGGTTGCCACAGGCGATCCGAGCGCCGTTCCACCAGTCGGCCGCTCAGCGTCATGGCTGGAATCTGCAAGGGGCCGGAGCGCTCGGGGAATACTGCGTAATGCCGCTCCAGCACCCGATAGCGCTGAGCACCCCGCTCCGCCTGGAAAGGCACCTCGTCCAGCAAGCGCACTGCTGCATTGGCAGGCTCAGGTGGCGTAATGGCCGCCTCAGTCAGATTGGCCAGGTAAAACACCCGCACGGTCAGGCGAAACTGCGCATGTACATAATGAGGCCCGTCCTTGGGATCAATTTCCAGTTCGATAAAGACCGGCGGCATTTCGCCTTCCGGCAAATCCGGTGCAGCTTCCACCACCACGCTCATGGGCTGGGTGGACTGCTGGCCGAAATTCAGCGCCGGAATCATCAACTCGCCCACACGCTTGGGTTCCAGGGTAATCAACAAGCGCATCACAGCCGATTGTCGGCCGTTGACGATGGACATTTGTGTTTCGCTGCGGCGATCCAGCAGCACAAAGTCTTCCAGCAAAGCATCCAGGCTGGGGTCGAGGTTTTGCTGCGCATCGTTGGTCTGGATCACCAGGGTTACCGTTTCCCCCTGCACAATTCGATCGCGATCCAGGCTGGCGCTGACCTCCGCCTGCAAACCTGTAACCCAGAGCATAAGCAGCAGAACGGACAGGCCCAGTGTTGGACTGGCTTGCCGGATATCAGGAGTTTGCATCGTAGTGGCTACCATGTATCGGATTCACTCTGGGGTTCGCCGCGGCGTTGATGTTCGTAAAGGAATTTGCGACGCAAGAGGCCACCGGGATCATCCGGAATGCGCCGCAGCCACTGTTCCATGGCCTGTGCATCTTCTTCAGTCCAGGCCTGGGTGAAATCCGTCTCTTCCTGTTCACCAGGTTCGCCTTCACCCTGCTCGGCTTCCTGCTCACCTTCTTGAGGCTCCCCTCCTTGCTGGCCTTCCTCGCTGTTCTCACCCTGCTGCGATTCGCTCTCAGACTCCTGATCGCTCTGCTCACCCGACTCGCCTTCGTCACCTTCCTGCTCTTGCTGTTGCTGCTGTTGCTCCTGCATCTGTTGCAGCAGGTCACGATTGAAACTGGCATCTTCCAACTCTGGTTGCAGCTCCAGCGCCCGGTCGTAGGCTGCAATCGCTGATTCCAGTTCGCCCATCTGTGCCAGCGCATTACCGCGGTTGTAATGGGCCGATGCCGAGTCGCCCTTCATCCAGGCAGACAGCGCGTTGCTGAAACCACCAGAGCGATACCAGGCCTCGCCCGACAGGCTGGGGTCTTTCGCCAAAGCCGCTGCGCGATTGCTGTCACCTTGCTGCAAAGCCTCCCAGGCCTGTTGATCGGAGCGCTGCCAGAGATCATCCCACCAGGCTGCCTGGGCCGAGGGTGATACCAAGCCGGTGCCGAGAAATACCAGCGGCATAAAAAACAATACGCCACGACGAAAACCCAGCAAGGCCAATGGCAGCAGCAACAGCAGCACAAAGGGGCCCGCATCTTTCCAGCGCTGGTCCAACTTGTCTTCGCGGCGCTGGAACTCCCCACCTTCCGGGCTCGCCCAGGGCATTGCATCGGGTTCTGCGGCATTGATCTGCGACAGGCGTCCACCACCGGCCTGCGCCACTCTTTGCAAAGCGGCCTCATCCAGCCGTGCAATCACCACATTTCCGGAACGATCCGTGACAAAACCAGTGCCGCTGGGTATGGGTGCGCCTTCCGGCGTGCCTACACCCAACACCGAGGTCACAATGCCCCTATCGGCCAGTTCGCGTGCTTTGGCCTCAACCCGGGAATCGGTGGAATCAGTCACCAGCAGAATTTCGCCGCGCTCGAATCCCGCACGCTGCAGCAATTCTGCCGCCAGTGCCAGCGCTTTGTCGGCACGGCTGCCGGTTACCGGCATAACTTCCGGTACCAGCGCGGGCAGCAGGCTGGCGATGGTATTGGTGTCATTGGTCAGAGGTGATACCACGTAGGCATCACCGGCATAAGCCACCAGGCCGGTCTGGCCTTCCTCGGCCTGATTCAGCAAATCGGCAATGCGGAAGCGGGCGCGAGCCAGGCGGCTGGGGCGCAGGTCTTCTGCCAGCATGGAGCGGGACAAATCCAGTGCAATCACCCGCGCATTGCGTGCGGCCAGCGAGCTCTCTGGCAGTTGTTGCCAACTGGGGCCAGACAAAGCCAGGGCTGCAATCGCGATAGCCAGGCCTGCCAGGATGCTTCCGCGGTTTGACGAGGGTCCGCCGCCGCCCTGGCTGACGCTCAGCCATCGCAGCAGGTGAGGATCACAGACTTTTTCCCAGTCACCTGCCGGCCGGCGCAAACGCTTCCACCACCAAGGCAACAGGATGGCCAGCGGTAAAGCCAATAACCAGGCTGGCCGGATGAAATTCATCAGCTCCAGGTCGCTCATGCGTACACCCGGCGCATTCCGCCAAATGGACGTATCAGAACGAAAGCAACCAGCATGGCCAGCAGGAAAGCCAGCGACAGCGGCCAGTAAAACCACTCATCCACCGGACGTATGGATTCCTGGTCACTTTCGACTGGCTCGAGTTCATCCAGACGCTGGTAGATTTCGGCCAGAGCCTGAGCATCACGGGCCCGGAAATAAGCGCCACCGGTGCGTTCGGCAATGGCGCGCAAGGTGTCTTCATCAAGATCGGCAGAAGGATTCACCGTGCGGGTGCCGAAAAAGTCCTGCACCATCATTTCATCCGCACCCACGCCCACGGTGTAGATGGTCAGGTTTTCCCGTGCAGCAAACTCCGCTGCCTGCAGCGGCTGAATTTCACCCGAAGTATTGGCACCGTCAGTGAGCAGGATCACTACCCGCTCGGCCGAGGCATCCTCGCGCAGGCGCTTTACTGACAAGCCGATGGCATCACCGATGGCGGTTTCCCTTCCGGCCAGGCCAATTTCAGCCTCCAGCAGCAACTGCGCGGTGGTTTCCGTATCGAAGGTCAGCGGCGTTTGCTGATAGGCACGGCTGCCGAACAAGACCAGGCCCACCCGATCACCACGGCGCCGCTGGATGAATTCACCTGCCACCTGTTTGTCCACGGTGAGGCGATTCACCGGAAGGTTGTCCAAAACCATGTCCTGTGTGTCCATGCTGCCGGAAATATCCACCGCCAGCAGCAGATCACGGCCGGTAACAGGTAATTGCTGAACTTCACCCACCCACTGTGGCCTGACGGCCGCAGCCAGCAGCAGCAGCCAGATCAGCGCAGCAAAGGCAGCCAGAAAAGGCGCTCGCAACTGGCTGGTGCCACTGTCCGCCATCAGACCGTACCAGGGCACTTTGAGGGCCCGCAAGCTGCTTTGCGGAGCCGCCTTCAACCAGGCGCGCAGCAGCCAGGGCGCCGGCAACAGCAGCGCCAGCCAGGGCCAGGCCAGATTGAATCCGGAGACGGTATCCACTTCAGCCATAGCGCTGCACCCATTCTCTGGCCAGGGTATGCAAAGCGGCGGCATCGAAGTCGGGATGGGGTTGGTAGGGTCCGCTCTCCAGAGCCGCAAGGCTGTTCGCCGCTGCGACATCGGGCAGCAAAGAGCGCAAAAAATCGACCCAGGCCAAGCCCTGCAGGCGTGCGCTGGCGGTATCGGGAAATGCCCGTATGGCGACAACGCGAAAAAATCGATTGAGCTGTGATAAATAATCACTGGTCGGCTGACCCGGATCGTAATGGCTTTGGATGTAGTCGAGTGCCACCAGCAATTTGGCCCGTCTGCGCCGTATCACTAATCGTTGGGCCAACAAGCGCAGGATCAGCAGCAGCCCCACGAGCAGAATGGCCGCCAGCAACCACCAGCCTGGCGCGGGTGGCCACCAACCCGGCTCCGACGCCGCGTGGATATCGCGCAGTTGTTCCAGTAATTCGGGGCTGACTTCGTTCAAAACAGCACTCTCAGCACAACCAGCTCAACGGGGCTTGCCCACCAGTACGCGCAGCTCGCGGCCGAGCATTTCTACCGGATCATCGTCGGTGCGTAACACCATCCAGCCACACTGGTGTTTCTGGAACATGCGGCGGGGTTCTGCCGAATGTTGCAGGCTGATCTGCTCAAAGCGTTTGCGGTCAGTCTGATGCTGAGTATTCATGATGCTGGAAGCATGGCCATCGCTAATGGGATAAGCCCCCGCGGGCAGCGCAAACTCAGCGGCATCGAGCAACTGGCAGCCAATCACATCGTTGTGCTGCCGCAGTCGGGAAATGTGCCGGTTGCAGTCCTCATCAAGGCTGAAAAAATCACTGAGTATGATGATCAGGCTGCCGGGACGCACGGCATGGCGCACCCGTTCCAGTGCCACCGACAAGCCTTCTGTTTTGCCATTAGCCTGCTCCGGCTGTAGCCAATCCACCAAACCCTGAATCAGCCGCATGGCGCCACGCCGCCCGCCACTGGGGCGCAATTCACGATGTTTGCCCGGCGCGAACAGGAAGCCACCCACACGATCACCGCGGCGCACAGCCGACCAGGCAATGGCAGCAGCCATCTGCCCTGCAGCAACCGACTTGAGACGGCAACGCGTACCAAAATACAGGCTGGGGCTGGCATCGAGCACCACCAGCACCGGCCGTTCACGTTCTTCCTGGAAGACCTTGGTGTGGGCGCGGCCGGTACGCGCCGTGACCCGCCAGTCCATGTTGCGGATGTCATCACCGGGCTGATAGTTGCGGGATTCCAGAAAATCCACGCCACGGCCGCGGAAGCGCGAACGATAAGCGCCGGCCAGCGCCGATGCTGCAGGCTGCCGCATGGGCAACCGCAAGGAATGACAGCGTGGCCGTAATGCGATCAGTTCAGCGGCGGTGAGGTGTATGCCGTCACCCATGTCCCTGGCACTGTCCCTTGAAACCTGAGCGCCTATCACGGCACCGGCACCCGATCCAGCAGGCGATCGACCAATTGATCGACGGTAACGCCATCGGCCTCGGCCTCATAGGACAGCAGGACACGGTGACGCATGACATCGTGAATCATCGCATGGACATCATCCGGCGAAACAAAATCACGATTGTCCAGCCAGGCGCGGGCGCGGGCGCAACGATCCAGGCCAATGGTGGCGCGCGGACTGGCGCCGTAACTGACCAGCTTGGCCAATTGCGGATCCCAGCGACCCGGATCACGGCTAGCCAGCACCAGCTGCACGATGTATTGCTCCAGCGCCGGGGCCAGGTATAGATCCAGCACACCATTCTGGGCAGCAAAAACCTGCTGTTGAGTTACCAATACCGGCGCGGATTTCTGTTTGCCCAGCTCATCCCGGGCCTGTTGACGGGCCAGATGCAGAATTTTCTGTTCAGCTTCGGCGTCAGGGTAAGTAATAGCCACATGCATCAGGAATCGATCCAGCTGAGCTTCAGGCAAGGGATAAGTGCCTTCCTGTTCGATGGGGTTTTGTGTGGCCATGACCAGAAACAGCTGCGGCAGGCGATAAGTGACGCGTCCCACGGTAACCTGATGTTCGCCCATGGCTTCGAGCAAGGCCGACTGCACTTTGGCCGGCGCTCGGTTGACCTCGTCCGCCAGGATCAGGTTATGAAAAATCGGCCCCTGCTGGAAACTGAAGGTACCTTCCTGGGGCCGGTAGATCTCTGTACCGGTAAGGTCGGCGGGCAACAGATCGGGGGTGAACTGAATGCGGTGGAAATCACCTTCGATGCGATCAGCGATCACCTTGATGGCGGTGGTCTTGGCCAGGCCTGGTGCACCTTCCACCAACAGATGACCATTGCTCAGCAAGGCAATCAACAGACGTTCCATCAGGCGCGTTTGGCCAATGATCAATTCATTGGCGGCCTTACTGAGGCTCATGAAAGCGGCATGCGCATCTTGCTGGGCCGGGGTTTGCAACTGCGTATTTTCTGCGGCCGGATTAACCGCGGTTTTCGAATGCTCCATAAAATCCTCTGGGGGCATGTCTCAAAGTGAACGGGGAGTATACAGATTCAGCATAGACAGGCCAGTATCAAGCGGGTTCCGCAGGGTTCTGGCAAGACACTCAAACAAGGCTAATGTCGCCGATCAGGTGCTGCAGTGCGCATGTCAAAGGTCATGAATATAGCTGCAGGGCAGGAAATTTTCGCCTGCTTGCAATTTCCGTGAGTTTTAGTACGATAGACTTCGTATATTGCACCCAAGCCACAGCGGAGAACTCGGATGAACACCAAAATGGTCGCTGCTCTGTCGACAATGCTTATTGGCGTGTCGGCTTGCACTACTACACCGGCACCCCCTGGCGATGCCAGTGTTAGCACTTTGACTAATGTGGAACGCTACCAGGCTGCCGTGAATGCCCAGGCCGCGAGTAAAAATGTGGATGTGCGGTGGGTTAATCCACCCGATGATGATGATCTGGATGAATACACCACCGAAAACAAAACGAACGGCAAAGCTGACATTGACTGATTTGTATTTGATAGAACTCAGGGCGGTGTGAGTACACCGCCTGGGCCAAAAAAATCACCTTGAACTACATTTCTTGCGGGTCAACGTCTACCACCCACCTTACCTTCCGCCCACCGCGCAGCTTTTTCAGCTCTTCCATCCAGCCATCCAGTTGCCGGTGCAGTTCAGCCCGGCTGTCTGCCTGGGCCAGTAAATACATGCGGTAACGCCCCGCTACTTTTTCCATTAATGCCGGTACCGGCCCCCAAAGTTGACCTTGACCCAATGGAAAACAGCTGGCTGCGGCCTTGAGGAAGTTCACCACATCGTCACGCACTACAGCCTCGGCTTTGAGCTGTGCCTGATAACTCAGGGGCGGCAGGCCCGCGGTGCGCCGGTCTGCCAGTAGCCAGTCTGCATAGGCTTCGTAACCTTGTGTGATCAACAATTGCAAAGCCTGGCTCTGTGGCTCATAAGTCTGCAACAACACACTGCCGGGCTTTTCGGCACGACCTGCTCGACCAGCAACCTGTAAGAGGGTCTGGCCCAGGCGCTCCAGCGCACGATAATCCGCGCTGTAAAGGGCCTGGTCGATGTTCACAACCACCACCAGCGTCACGGCGGGAAGGTGATGACCCTTAGCCAGCATCTGCGTACCCACCAGGATGCAGGGCCGGCCACTGCGCACCTGCTCGATCTGCTCTTCCATCACTCCCTTGCCGCGCGTGCTGTCGCGGTCGAAGCGCCAGATCATGGTGTCCGGAAATCGACTGCGCAGCCCGGCTTCCAGTTGCTGGGTTCCCTCGCCGATACCGACCAGGTCGTCGGCACGACATTCCGGGCACAACCTTGGTACGGGCTTTTCGCTGCCGCAATGGTGGCAACTGAGTCGACGTTGGCCGCGGTGCCAGGTCATATTGGCATCGCAACGCTGACAATGACCGTGCCAGCCACATTGGCCACACATCAATACCGGCGCATAACCACGGCGATTCAGGAAAACCATGGCTTGCTCACCACGCTCCAGGGTCTCCGCAATTGCGCTAACAGCGGCGGAAGCCAAGCCAGTGACAGTCATCTGCTGACGCATATCCAGCACCCGCCAGCCCGGCATCGCAGCTTTTGTAGCTCGCTGGCGTAAGCGATGATGCTGATATCGCCCCGTTGCGGCATTGTTGAGGGACTCCAGCGAAGGTGTTGCACTGCCCAGCACTATCGGTATGCCAAGCTCAGCTGCGCGCTTGACCGCAACGTCCCGCGCCGAATAGCGAAAGCCATCCTGCTGTTTGAAGGAAAGGTCGAGTGGCGGGACGGGTCCA
>JANOGQ010000399.1:0-3253 GCA_031406105.1 Lysobacterales bacterium
ATTTTTACCCCATCCAGCAAAGCACCCGCCGGTCAGCACGATGAAAACATCACTTATCAGGACATGGAAAACCTCATCGGGGTGGAGCTGTCTGCCAAAGTCAAAGACGCCACCATAGACCTGTTCCGCTTTGGCGTGGGCCATGGCCTGCAGCGCGGCATCATCATAGCCGATACCAAATTTGAGTTCGGCCTGGACGAGAATGGCAAGCTGTACGTAATGGATGAAATGCTCACGCCCGATTCCTCGCGCTTCTGGCCGGTGGAAAAATACAATCCCGGCTTCAGCCCGCCCAGCTACGACAAACAGTTCATTCGCGATTACCTGGAATCGATCCACTGGGACAAAAAGCCCCCAGCGCCACATTTGCCGGATGCTGTTATTGAAAAAACCCAGAAGAATTATTGGCTGGCCTTGCGCAAATTGACCCAACGACCCACTGAAGGAGGAACGGATGGCTTCCATTCACCCCCTGCTAGATGAATACGGTGAAAGTCACCGCAACCCCACCAACAAGCTGATCCACTGGATTTGCGTCCCGGTCATCGTCTGGACCGTGATTGCCCTGTTGTGGACGGCACCTTTTCCAGCGGCTTTGCAGTCCGATGTGATTCCGGTCAACTGGGCGACTATCGTCCTGGCGCTGGTGCAGATTTATTATTTTTCATTGTCTGCGAGGCTGGCCACCGGTGTATTGCTGTTCAATATATTTTTGCTGTGGCTTACCTCGATTGTTGGGCAAGCCTCACCCTGGCCTTTGTGGCTGGTGGCCGTGGTGCTGTTCGTGGTGGCCTGGACAGGCCAGTTCATCGGCCATGTGATCGAGGGCAAACGGCCGTCCTTTTTCAAGGATGTGCAGTTCCTGCTGATCGGCCCGGCGTGGTTGATGTCGTGGCTGTATAAAAAGCTGGGTATTGCTTATTGACTGCAGGCGGTAGCGTAGCTGCCGACATTCCAGCTAACCGGTCGCGAGTCGTGCTCGCATTGTGCAGGGAGAAGGTGAGCCCGCTTAGCGGGCGAGAAGCTGGCCTGGGCCATGCACCGGTGCCGCGAAGGGCAGGAAGCCCGGGAGCGGTCTCCTGCATGAAGCTCAGTCTTCGATGGACTCGATGTATTCCTTCTTGCCCATCAACTGGTCAATCTCGGCCACATCCGCCGGCGCCATGCTGAACAACCAGCCGTCGCCGTATGGGTCGGAATTCACCAGGCCGGGATCGTCTTCCAGTGCGGGATTGAACTCGATGATTTCGCCGCTGACAGGTGCGTAAATGTCTGATGCTGCTTTAACCGATTCCACCACTGCACAGGCATCGCCTTGCGCATAACTCAGGCCCGGTTCCGGCAGTTCAACAAAAACGATATCACCCAAAGCTGCCTGGGCATGGTCACTGATGCCAACCACCACGCTGCCATCGTCTTCCAGCCGCACCCATTCGTGAGAATCGCGATAACGTAAATCGGATGGCACATCACTCATGGCATGAATCCCTCCTGGAGTTGTTGTAAGCGCATTCTAGTTTCCTGTCGTGCAAGTATCCAGTATTGCAGAGAACACATAATTCGTCAGTAAAAGGGTCGCTTCGCAGCCAGGATCGGGTTCCTGGAAAGAAGCGCAATGACCTACTGGCGGTTTCTTTGCCTCACGACGGGCTCGGCTTGTGACCTCTACAAAACACCTTCGCAAACTTGCCCCTGGCGCACAAAAGGTGGCCTTATGATCCGGGCCCGGAGTGGTTTACCACGCACCTCAACCATGCATTCCGTGACGCTGCCAAAAGGTATGCGGGCAAAGGCAATCGCGCGTTCCAGCGTGGGAGAGAAGCCACCACTGGTGGTAATTCCCCTGCCCTCCGGCGTACTGACCGTCTGCCCCAGCCGCAGGATACCCTTGTCTTGCAGCACCAGGCCCACCAGGCGCCGCTGCAGTCCGGCATCTTTCTGCGCTTGCAATGCCGGCCGGCCCATAAAATCACGCGAGTCTTTCATAGCAACCGTCCAGCCCAGCGCTGATTCCAGCGGGCTCACTGACTCATCCATATCCTGCCCATAGAGGTTCATACCCGCCTCCAGACGCAGGGTATCGCGCGCACCCAGGCCGCACGGTTTCACTCCGGCCGCCAGCATTGCCTGCCACAGTTCGTTTGCCTGACCAGCGGACACGGTAATCTCGAAACCGTCTTCACCGGTATAGCCGGTGCGGGCCACAAACCAGTCAGCGGCTTCGGTGGCAAAAAATGGCGGTAGTTGTTCCGCAGCAGCAGCCAGTTCAGCGGGCAAAACGCCCAGGGCTTTAACTCTGGCCGCCGGACCCTGCACCGCGATCATGGCCAGTTGCGGACGCTCCAGCACCTCGACGGAAAAATCCTGCGCCTGGCGCTGCAGCCAGGCCAGGTCTTTGTCACGCGTGGCCGCATTGACCACCAGCCGAAACCGGTCTTCTTCGAGGAAATAGACAATCAGGTCGTCAATCACGCCGCCGTTCTCATTCAGCATACAGCTGTATAAAGCCTTGCCCGCTTCGGTGAGACGGCCAACATCATTGGCCAGCAAATGCGAGAGATATGGCCGTGCCTGCGCGCCCCGCACATCCACCACCGTCATGTGCGAAACATCAAACATGCCAGCATCCCGCCGCACCTGGTGATGCTCTTCAATCTGCGAACCGTAATTGATGGGCATTTCCCAAGCGGAGAAATCCACCATGCGGCCTTTGGCCGCCAGGTGTGCTTCATACAAAGGCGTGCGTTGCATGATTTTGCTCCCGGTACATGGAAACTTCAGGGAGGCTCACTATAGCCACTACCAGCAAAACTTCAATCCGTATGAAAATAGGATTATCGCGGTGGGGATCGCCGCCCTTGGCTGGAATCATTGTGATATTGACTGATTGAATGACTCGCTTCTTTTTTACGCTGGTCGGCGCTATGCTGCTGTGCGAATCTGCACTATTGCCTTTGTCAGCCATCTGGAGAGATTTCCATGCCCCGAATACTTTATTGCGCACTCAGCGTGCTGCTGTCCGCCAGTTTTGCTACTGCCAGCGAGGCTTCCGAGCCTGTACATCCGATCAAAATGAGCAAAGCGCAGATCGCCGGCGAAATATTTAACGATTACAAGCCGGTGGTTGCAGAGCACAACGGCAATACCACGCACGATGTGGAGGTTTTTCTCAGCCCCAAGCGCGAGTTCGATGCAGGTATGTACCGTTCCGGCAAAGTGCGGGCTGAAATCAAAGAACCTTACGGCGTTCATG
>JANOGQ010000405.1:0-6931 GCA_031406105.1 Lysobacterales bacterium
TTTTGCCCGATCATCAGTTAACGCAAGATAGGCTCTTGAAACCAACTCAACAGTCTCGACCTCTCCTGAATGCACCTTGATACTTCCGCCATTAGTTAAACGATCCATAACGGTTTTCACAGTAATGTTTCTGCCAATCGAACGTAACACTAACCCCTGAAAGGTTTTACCTTTGCCTGCTATTGGCAATCGTGCTGGAAGTCCTGACTCCACATCCTGAAAATAACTATCGCTTGACCACATGTCTATCAACGCGTTTTCTGGATTAACACTCTGATTTTGAATAGTTGAATCCAGATTCTGCTCCAAAACTTGAGCAACAACCCGTGTATCAAGCCCAGTCATCAAAGCAAGAGCGCTTTTTGTTGGTTTAGAGCCCTCGCGAATCAATTTTTTCTCAGCTTCTTCAACATAAATTGCTTTAAGAATATCGACCAAAGCAGGAAGGGAAACGGTTCCAATCACCAGGCGCACGACCTTCCTGAAAACCCGGCTCAGAAAGTGGGCTATCGACTTAGAGTCGTCTGGTAAACGGTCGTTATTTGGCACGACAGCTCCCGGCACAATTCAGTCTCCTGAAAACCGTAGATCGTTCTGAACGAAATCCCTGTCGCGAACATTCCCCGTTCGTGCCCTCGAGCGGGGTATGGTGGTAGAACTTGGAATACTACTTAAGTAACGCCTAGATATCAACAGCTTGTGAGAATAATTTAAACAGCCACTGACTATAAACCGAAGGCCAGTTAAAGCCAACTCAACCAAACCATTCTCCAGTTAACGTCTTCCTGTTGAAAACAGGTGCCCACAATCCTTGTGGGCACCAGTCGCAGAGCTTATTGACACTGGTCAATAATTTGCTTGGAACCATCCTTGTCCTGGCGGCCGGCATCCTGTCGGCCTTTATTATTTCCTTTTAAATATAAAGATAACATCCTGTTATCTCTTGTGAAATTCCATTTTCGAAAGCCCGATAATCGTAGTGAGCTTCAAATTTCGTCCTTGAATCAAACCCTTCAGATGTTTCTGGACCGCTTCTAGTGAACAGAAGACTTTCTAATTTCTAAACTGTGAGTCAGAAATGCACCCAGACAATTGAATTCAGCACTTTCGACACCCGCAACACGCTGAATTGAATCTGGCGTAACGCTAACAAGTGCCTCGCATCCTTGCGGGTTGACAGCAGTTCCGGATTTGTCTGCCCAATCCGGCGCGACTTCTTCACTAAGCTCAACTACAGCAACTCTAGCGGCTGCTTCGCCAAGTTGTCGCTCTGTCCATGAAAGAACAGAATTCTTATCCTGTGCGTTCAGGATCAAAGTTCCTGTCGAATGGTGCAGCATAAAGTACATGAACCAGAATATACGATAATTAGACGCCAATGTCTATAGACAATTATGCATTTAGACGTAATTGCATTTAGACACTTGCGTCTATAGACAGAAGTGGCTATACTATGTTTCACAAGGTTGGAAATGGCACGGATTAGCCGACTCCATCAGCAAACGGAATTGCAGACCCTTGTGAAGCATGGATGCACTTTGCGGGTGGCGAGACGTCCGCAGGACGGCCAGGAACAACACGGATGATGTTCCTGGCCGTTTTTATTTTGTGTCAGAAAAATGTAGTTACTGATAGCGCGCTGGGATTTGTGATTGAGTCAGAGAGCGCAGCGGTCAAGAGCCTGATAGTATCAGCCAGCAACGACATGCCATTGCGGCTCGTTCAGTTTCAACCACTGTGAAAGGATTTCAGAACTCTGCTTTTCCTGGTACGCGCGGATAGGGGATAACATCCCGAATATTTGGCAGTCCGGTTATATAGCTGATCAATCGTTCAAAGCCGAGCCCGAATCCAGCGTGAGGCACAGTTCCGTACCGGCGCAGATCCAGATACCAACGGTATGACTCTGGATCAAGCTCCAAAGCTTGCAAACGCTGGTACAACACATTCAGGCGCTCTTCGCGTTGTGATCCTCCAATGATTTCGCCAATTCCGGGAGCCAACACATCCATGGCAGCAACTGTTTTCCCGCCTTCATTGAGGCGCATGTAAAAGGCTTTTATTTCTGCTGGATAGTTCTTGATAATCACAGGCGATGCAAAATGCTTTTCAGTCAGGTAGCGTTCGTGTTCGGTTTGCAGGTCGAGCCCCCATTGTGGGGCAAAATCAAATTTTTGACCCGACTCGCGCAGGATTTCGATGGCTTCTGAATAGTCGATGCGGATGAATGGTTTGCTGATAATGTTTTCGAGACGATTAACAGCCTCAGTTTCGATTTGCTCTGCAAAGAAGCTCATATCGTCTGCGCATTCAGCAAGTACAAACCGGAATACATGCTTTAGAAAATTTTCGGAAAGATCTGCAAGGTCCTCCAGGTCGGCAAATGCCACTTCAGGTTCGACCATCCAGAACTCTGCCAGATGACGCGTGGTGTTTGAGTTCTCAGCGCGAAACGTCGGGCCAAAAGTATAAACTTTGCTCATTGCGAGGCAGTAACCTTCGACATTTAATTGCCCCGAAACTGTCAGAAACGCTTCACGCCCGAAAAAGTCTTTTTCGAAATCGATAGTGCCTTTCGCCGTGCGCGGTAGGTTTTCCAGGTCCAGGGTGCTGACCCGAAACATCTCACCAGCGCCTTCCGCATCCGAAGTAGTGATAATGGGCGTATTGACCCAGTAATATCCGTGTTCCCTGAAATAATTGTGTATGGCGTATGCAGCTGCACTTCTTACCCGAGTAACGGCGCCAAAAGTATTGGTGCGTGGCCGAAGATGAGCAACTTCGCGAAGAAACTCAAAAGAGTGCTTCTTGGGTTGGATAGGATAGGTGTCCGGATCTTCTACCCAGCCAATAACCTGCACTTCACTGGCTTGAATTTCAACAGATTGGCCGCGACCCGCAGATGCGACCAGCGTGCCCGTACAAATAACCGAACACCCTGAATTCAGTTTCAATACTTCAGATTCATAATTCTCCAGAATAGTGGGGGCTACTACCTGAATTGGATGGAAGCAAGAGCCATCATGAATATGGAGGAACGAAATTCCGGCTTTAGAGTCCCGCTTTGTGCGAACCCAGCCTTCTATGGTGATAATTGAGCCAATAGCAGCATTTCCAGAAAGCGCTGCTTTTACACTGATGGTGGACATATTTAGGTTGATCTGGTTACGGGAAACCCCAAATAATAAAGCACATGCTCCTGCGAGCACAGCCCCGTGTATATTGTGGACTGATTTAAGCAAAGGTAATGAAGAATCATGGCGATCACACTTACGCCCAAAGCAGTTGATAGAGTTCAGAATTTCCTGCAAAAGGAAGGTGGACAAGGCCTCAGGCTTGGGGTCAGGCGAACGGGTTGTTCTGGCTGGGCTTATACGGTTGGCTTGGAGTCTGGGCCTGGGCTGGACGATGTCGAGTTCCAAGACCAGGGTGTGCGAATCTTTGTGGCCAGAGACAACCTGAGCTTTCTGGACGGCACAGAGATAGACTTTGTCCACGAAGGGCTGAGCCATAGTTTTCGCTTCGATAATCCCAATGTCACAGAACAATGCGGCTGCGGTGAGAGTTTTGCCATCAATTGATGTCGAATTTCCTGGTTGAGCCATAAAGCCCGCATCGGAATCTCAGCCCAGTTTTGACTTTTCTTCGTGCCCGCTGCGGGGATCTCGCTTTACCATTTACCAGGTCGCTGCTATACTCCGCCGGCTTTGTTTTCGGACAAGCAAATCCTTGCTTTACTTTTCTCGCCCTACTGGATCAGTTGTCCCGTTTGGAGGGAGATGAAAGCTTAACGGGCAGGCGAGCTGCCCGATAATCCGTGAGGAAATACAATGAGACATTACGAAATCTGTTTTCTGGTCCATCCGGATCAGAGCGAGCAGGTACCGGCTATGCTTGAACGTTACCGGAACCTGATTGAAAGTAAAAATGGCAAAATTCATCGCCTGGAAGATTGGGGACGCAGGCAGTTGGCATTCCCGATCGACAAACTACACAAAGCTCATTACATACTGATAAACATCGAGTGCGACAGTGAAACTCTGGCTGAACTCGAGGCCGCATTCCGTTTCAATGACGCCGTTTTGCGCCATCTGACGGTTCGTCGTCAGTCTGCCATCATTGAGCAATCTCTGATGATGAAGGCTAAAGAAGACAAGGACAGGACTGGTCGCGACCGGCCAAAGCGCCATCATCATGACAGTGATGATTTGAATGACGATGATCTCGATGATGATCTGGACATCGACATTGACGATGGCATCGATTTGGATGATGCCGATGACTCAGCGGTCATTGAAACCACTAATACCGGTTCTCATACCGGACATACAGCAGCCTGAGTGCTCACGGGAGAATTTGAATGTCAAGACATTTCAGACGCAGAAAGTTTTGCCGATTCACGGCTGAAGGTGTAACCGAGATTGATTACAAAGATATCAATACCTTGAAACAGTATGTGGGCGAGTCAGGCAAAATCGTACCCAGCCGTATTACCGGCACGAAAGCAAGATATCAACGGCAATTGGCTATGGCCATCAAGCAGGCCCGCTACCTGTCCCTATTGCCGTACACGGACAATCATTGATCGGATGCCAAAGCATTCGGGAGAATCGGAATGAAATTGATATTACTTGAGAAAGTTCAGAACCTCGGCGACCTTGGTCAAAGGGTCAAAGTAAAAGCCGGTTTTGGAAGAAATTATCTAGTACCGCAAGGCAAGGCGGTTGCAGCAAGCCCAGCCAATATCGAGCGTTTCGAAGTCATGCGGGCGGAACTAGAAAAAGCCGCAAAAGATCGGCTGGCGTCTGCAGGTAACCGGGCCGCTGCTTTGCAGGATCTGGTCCTGACCATCAAGGCTATAGCCAGTGACGAAGGCAAATTGTATGGCTCAATCGGACCACGCGAGATCGCGGACGCCTTGGGCGAGTTGGGTCACAAGGTCGGCAAACGTGAAGTGATAATGCCTGAAGGTCCCTTGCGCCTGGTGGGTGAGTTTGACGTGCAATTGCAGTTGCATGCTGATATTGACACTGTAATAAAAGTTACCATAATCGCCGAATAATGAGTTTTTGATTTCTGGGCTTGCGCAGGGAGGCGACAACTCCTATTCTCTGAACTGCAATCCGGCACTAGTTGGGTTGCAGTTTTTTTTACCCGCTACAGTAGGTCACATGGCCGTACCCAAGTCTTTAACTATAGAGAACCTCCGGGTTCCGCCGCATTCTATCGAGGCGGAGCAAGCGGTGCTGGGTGGGCTTTTGTTGGCACCCAGAGCCTGGGAACAGATTGCCGATATTCTGCTGGAGGGTGACTTCTATCGCGAAGATCATCGGCTGATCTTTCGGGCCATTCATGAACTGAGTGATCAGTCAAAGCCTAGTGACGCCCTTACCATAACTGAGTGGTTTGAGACGCATGGCCTCGTAGACCGGGTTGATGGCGGATTTTACATTTCGCAATTGGCATCTTCGACACCCAGTGCTGCGAACATCAAGGCTTACGCCGAAATCGTTCGAGAAAAATCCATACTCCGTCAATTAATTGATGCAGGCAGCATGATTACTGGTGCCGCCTACAGCTCTGACGGCCGCAACAGTCAGGAACTGCTCGAAGAAGCAGAGCGGGCGGTATTTGCGATTGCCGATCAGGGTGCCAGGAACAGGTCGGGTTTTGTGTCCATTCAGGACATGATCAAACCAGCCATGGATCGGATTCAGGAACTGCACCAATTTGAGGGTGAAATCACCGGAGTATCTACTGGCTTCAAGGATCTGGATCGCTTGACGGCCGGCCTGCAGCCCTCAGACCTGATCATCGTGGCGGGCAGGCCGTCCATGGGCAAGACCACTTTGGCTATGAATTTTGCCGAGCATGCAGCTATCAAGAATGGAATTCCGGTCGCCATTTTTAGTATGGAAATGTCTGCTTTGCAGCTGGTCATGCGGTTGTTTTCTTCCTTGGGCCAGATAGAACAAGGGCGTATCAGAACCGGCAACCTGGCTGATATGGATTGGCCGAAATTGACTTCTGCAATGACCTTGCTGCACCGGAGCAAAATTTTCATTGATGAGACCCCGGCGCTCTCACCAGCAGAATTAAGAGCGCGAGCAAGGCGGCTCAAGCGCGAGCACAATATCGGCCTGATCATCGTTGACTATCTGCAATTGATGTCGATACCGGGCAACAACGAGAATCGCGCCACAGAGATTGCCGAAATATCCCGTTCGTTGAAAGCGGTGGCAAAAGAATTGAACGTGCCGGTAGTTGCTCTTTCCCAGCTCAACCGATCGCTGGAGCAGAGGCCGAATAAAAGACCAGTCATGGCTGACTTGCGTGAATCAGGTTCGATTGAGCAAGATGCTGATCTGATCGTGTTTATCTATCGTGATGAGGTTTATCACAAGGAAACGGCCGAAAAAGGCAAGGCCGAAATCATTATTGGCAAACATCGGAATGGTGCAACCGGCGATATCAGTCTCAGTTTTCAGGGTCGCTGGTTGCGGTTTGTAAACTACGCCCCTGAGTCTTTCTATGCCGATCACGGCGACCACTAAACCCAACTGAGCGGTAATTTTCGACGCTCTTCACTTGGCTCTCACATCCCGAATTGTCTCAAGAAAACTCTGATTTATTCAGAGTAATTGCTGGACAAGGAGAAGGTGAGGCCGGGAACTAGCCGAGAAGCCAGTCTAGCCTGTGGACCGCTATTTTCGGTTGTTGTAAATCAGCCATAATGGGGCCAGACAAAAACGACAATCCCGATTACGTGTGCTTTTATGGTTCAGGGACGAGTTCATCATAGCTTCCTTGAATGATCAGCAGATTGCCATGATTGCGCGTTCAACCCCCTATAGAATTCATCCATGAGTCGAAACACGATCGCCCACATTGATCTGGCTGCCATTCGTCATAACCTGGCCGTGGTAAAAAG
>JANOGQ010000432.1:0-23781 GCA_031406105.1 Lysobacterales bacterium
CAACCAAAAAATGGAAAGGAACTTTCGACGAATGGTTAGATCATCTAGCTACCAGACCGCCCGATGTGTTGGTCGGTGCCAACTTCGCCACCTATGGTGGGGTGAGGCACCACATCCAGGCCATCCAGCACTATTCCTCGATGAACGTTGCTTTGGCGCCAAGTGAGAAGGTAATGCAGGTTGTGGGCGCGCATCACGTTACCCATGATTTTCACGAGAGGTTTTCAGCATTCACTGCAAAAGGAATCCAAGTTGTTCATTCTCATGTCTTTCCCTGGTTTATCGAGTGGTGCCATGAGCGCCAGAAAGAGGGAATGCGTTGGGTTCATACCTATCATCTGAATTACTATCCGGAGCACGGCTTGGGTACTTTGGAACCTTGGCAGGAAGAGATCAACGCCGCATTGCTCGAGGTTGCCCGTCACGCCGACGTGCGGCTTTCCGTCTCGAAGTGGCAGGCAGAAGAACTTCTGCGAGAGCATGGTATTGAAACGCAGTACCTGCCAAATGGAGTGGATGTCGCGTTGTGCGATGCAGCGGACGCTTCGAGGTGCTTCAAGAAAACAGGAATGCGAAACTTTTTCCTCTGGGTCGGTCGCAACGACCCGGTGAAAAACCCCGTGGAGTTCGTGCGACTTGCCGAACGCCTGCCCGAATATGAGTTTGTTATGATTGGCGGAGGCCTCTGCAATGCGGCACTGCAGGCTGATTGGTGGACTGAAGTCCCAAAAAACCTGCGCATCATCGGCCCGCTCTCACAAGCAGAAGTTCAGGATGCCATTGCCGCCTGTTCAGTCCTGGTGGTGACAAGCAAAAGGGAAGGGCTGCCAACTTTGGTGATGGAGGCAATGGTTCAGCAAAAACCCGTCGTTGTGCCCAATGAAGCCGGGTGCATGGAAGTGAGCGGCCATGGCGAAGCCGGAGTCATATACGAGTTAGGCAATGTCGATGACCTGGCCGACAAGACATTGGAAGCCATTGCCGATAAAACCCGCGGTGAGCGCGCAAGAAAGCGCGTGTTGAGTGAGTATGACTGGCGGGTCATTATTCCGAAACTCGATGCAATTTATCGAGGCGAAAACATCAAATTGACGCTACCCTAAAGGTCGCGTCTTTCCTTTTGAGTGACCCAATTAAGCGATGACACAGGTTACTTTCTGCGCCTATGACAAACCCGACAGCCTCGGCGGCCCGCTGACCTGGCTGGTTCAGCTTTTGCCAGCGCTGCAAAAGCACGGAATTGAGCCTCGTTGTCTTTTCCTTACGCACTGGGGCGACACTGGTCCTTATCTTGAAAAACTCAGAAAGGAACGCATTCCCTGCGCACAGGCAGCTTGTCACGACCACAGTCGTGACCGCATCCAATGGATTCTTGAGAAATTGAGACAAAACCCGCCGGATGTCTTTGTGCCCAATCTCGTCGTTGCGGGATATTACGCCGGCCGGTGGGCACGGGAAGCTGGCATCCCGACCATCGGTGTCCTGCATTCCGACGATGCGTTCTATCGCGGTATCCAGGATGAATTTGTATTTGGCCGAAAGGATTTTCGACTCACAGCCCTGGTTTGTGTTTCCCGCGAGTTGGATAACCAGGTAATGGCGCGCCGGCCTGAGGCAACAGAGATTCAGCTCATTCCCTACGGCGTGCACATTCCGCCAATCGGGGTGGAGCGGATTCCGGGGCGACTGCGATTGGCTTACGTGGGTCGGCTCGCCGAAGAGCAAAAACGCATCTCCGACCTGACGCACGCATTGTGTCAGGTTGTCCGGAAAATACCAGGAACTGAGGCGGTGTTGTATGGCGATGGACCGGATCGAGCCGCAGTTGAGGGCATCCTCGCAACCGAAGGAAAAGGGCTGCCGGTGACATTGGCTGGTCGGGTTGCCAGCGAGCAGATGCAGTCGCGGCTCTTGCAGTGCGATGTGCTTGTGTTGCTGTCCGATTACGAAGGCTTACCGATTGCCGTGCTTGAAGCGATGGCATGTGGTGTCGTCCCGGTAGTCATGTGTATGCGTAGTGGCATTCCCGAACTGGTGGAAGACGGGCTGACCGGGTTGGTGGTGAATGATCGGGAAGAAGGGTTTCTGCAGGCAATTGAGCGGCTACAGAATGAAGCCGGGCTTTGGGAACGCTTATCGCAAGCAGGACGGACCAGAGTAGAGGCGGAATACAGTCACGAAAGTAATGTCGATCGATGGGCAAAGTTGTTTCACCGATTGCACGCGCAAGCCGGTGATAAGCGTGTGATTCAAATTCCAAGGAAACTGACACTACCCGCGGTCAATCCAGCGTTGGCTTCCGCAGACCCGCGTCCTGCTGGCGTACCATTGGCACTGCGCCTGTATAGGCGCGGCAGGATGTGTGTCGGGCGGGTTAGGCGCCGGATAATGGGGCGGTTGATTTCATGAGTAAGCTGACGGTTTCGATAAATGTCTGTAAACCCACCATGAGAGGACCAGCGAGAACCGATCCGGAACAGTGGTGGTATATACGTTTTCTTCGTCGTTTTTTTGATCTGCGATTTGATGAGCTACCGGATTTTCTATTTTATGGAGAGGCGGGTAAAGGCGAGCATCTTGCTTACCCTCCAAGCGTGATAAGAATCTTCGCGACGGGCGAAAATATATTGCCTAATTGGAAAGAGGCCGATTACGCGTTGACTCATGAGCGCATTTATACAGGCCGACACTGGCGTTTGCCGTTGCATAGGCATTGGTTTGATACAACTTGTACGCGACCAGTGCGCGACTTTTCGGTTGTATCTCAACGAGTGAAACGATTTTGCAATTTCATATATAGCAGCCCTTCCGCACCAGAGCGAATTGAGTTTTTTCATCTGTTGAGTCAATACAAGCGGATCGATTCAGGTGGGTTAGTCTGTAACAACATGGGAGGGCGGGTTGAAAATAAGCAAGAACTCCTGTCCCAATGCAAGTTCACAATCGCTTTCGAGAATTCAAGTCACGCGGGGTACAGTACCGAGAAAATTATTGAGCCACTTTTATGCGGCAGTATTCCGATCTACTGGGGTGACACGGACATTGAAGAAGATTTTAACCCCGATTGTTTGATAAACGTTCATCGATTCAGCTCCTTTCACGATGTGGTGGCCGAAGTAAAACGAATTGATCAGGATGATGTTCTTTGGGAAAAGTACGTAACCGCGCCAATATTTAGTCAGGACAGATTACCAGACCGCCTTTCTGATGAAGCATTGGCCGATTTCTTTCTGAGAATATTCCAAGAAAGAAAATGTCACATAAGCACAACTCGCAAGCGACTTCAGTGTGTGGGTGAAGCACTAAATAGAAATAGCTTGTTACTACTGCGTAGCGATCAGCTTAGCCGTATAGCGAAAAAGTGGCTGAAAGCTTACCGGCGCTTTGATCGTCCTTGAGAGCACAATGAAAGCAGATCAAGTAATCGGGGCGATGCCCACCATTCTCAGTTAAGGATATTTTGTTGATATTCAACACAATAACGTTTTCAATTTTGTTTGTTTGGCTACTGCTGCTTTCTGTGTATAGCTGGAAAAAGGCAAGGCTTCTCTTCCAAAGACAATCTTCAATTAATAGGCAAACCCGAGAATTAAAGGAAAACATTCTTAGCCCGCTGCGGCTTGAAGTGGAGAAACACAATCGCCTCCTGGAGCTAATCGGAACAGGCCATCGAAGCACTGAAAGTCAGATTCCGTTCCGATTTACCTCTCAATCCGGTGAGGATATTGTTCTTTATGACTTCTTCAAGGGGCAAGCGCCAGGGTATTTTGTTGAAGCCGGAGCATATGATGGTGTGACTCTCAGCAATACATACCTGCTGGAGAGTCTTGGGTGGAAGGGTTTGCTTGTTGAACCCCATCCACGAATGGCTGAGCTGTGTCGCAAACGCCGACCCAACTCTATTTTGCACGAGGACGCACTTGGCCCGGATGGCGCGTTTGGAACCGTAGAGTTTACCTGTGCGGACGACCCAAATGGCCATGCGTATCTATCGTATGTGGATGCGTCAGAAGAGCACATAGACAACTGTCTTGCCCAACAGTGCAACCTGAAAGAAATTTTGGTTAATCTGGTGTCGCTAAATTCCCTGCTAGATTCACAGACAGAATCGGTTGATCTTCTAAGTCTTGATGTTGAGGGCATGGAGTTGAGTGTCCTGAAAGGATTTGATCTGTCAAAGTTTCAGCCAAGAGTGATACTTGTCGAAATGCAGAGAAATGATGGCGACGCTTTGGTGGAGCAGTTCCTGGCAGGTTTTGGCTACGAAAGCGCGGGCATAGTAGGCTGCAATTGTTTCTTTGCGCCCAGGCCACATGTGGAGCGACTCACACGAATAATCAGTTGTCTGTTCGGATGAATGAAAATCAAATACAAGCGATGATCAAGCTTGGGTTAAAGAGGCTTGCATCCTGGCTCGGCTACGACATCACGAAGTCCAAGATCGATCCTGTGCAACCGCCTTCAAAGGAATGGGGTAACGACCCATTTTTGGACATGGCTCGGTTGGTATCAACCGCAGCCAACTCTGTAATTTTTGATGTAGGCGCGCATTATGGTCACGTCAGCAGAGAGTTTCACCGAGTTTTCCCCAATTCTTCTGTCTATGCATTCGAACCGTATCCTGATTCTTTCGCAGAATTAGAGAAAAACACTGCCAGCGACGGCGGAGTTAAGGCATTTCCCTTCGGGTTTGCCGAAGTCAGAGGCCGCCGCAATTTCTGTTCCAATCAGGCTTCAGGGGCTAACTCGCTGCTCGAAACGGACTCACGTGGTCACAAGACTTGGGGTGCATGTGTACTGGAAACCAATGAGCATATTGAGGTCGATTTCGAGACGTTAGATGGGTTTGTGAGTAGCTATGGCTTAAAAAACATTGACATCCTTAAACTGGATTGCCAGGGAGCGGAACCATTGATAATAGCTGGTGCTGAGAAATCGCTGAGGGATGGAATTGTCAAGTTGATTTATATGGAGATCATCACACTACCCACATACATAGGTCAGGTGACCTTTCATGAAGCATTGAAGATGCTTGAAAATTGCGGTTTCTCACTATTCAATCTGTATAACCTGTCTGTGACGGAATCAGGGTTTCTGCGACAAGTCGACGCCATTTTTGTTCGTAGCGAGGGTTTGGGGTGAAGTGTTGTTGTACTAAAATTTGTGATTTGCATCTGGTGAAATCACGCCGTGAGGCGACGCACTCGTGTTGAAATTGTGACCACCTGCATCATCCAGGGACTCGATCAGTTTCATCATTCTTCTTTCATCCAGGCGCATGTCGAACTATTGGCAGGGAGAAAGGTCGCGCTTACCGAGTTCTACCCCAACCTAACCTTCAAAGGACGACAGATCCGCTATTTCTACAGTAAGCGGCCCGTCTTGAAGAAGCTCAAAAAACTTCTGCCGCACTGGTTGTATCACCGTTACGTGACTCTCTGGGAAGAGACCTACGCCGGGCGTCACGATGCCATTGCCGCCTTCATGAGGCAGCACAAGGTGGATGTGATCCTGGCCGAGTTTGGTATCCACGGCTCGAACATTTGCCCCCACGCCCGTGACCTGAACATCCCCCTGATCGTGCATTTCCACGGCCACGATGTGCACCGTGATCCCTTGCTGGAAGAGTTTAAGGACCGTTACCAGGCGATGTTCGAATACGCGTTCAGGCTGATTAGCGTATCGCACGCTATGACCGAGAAATTGGTTCAAATGGGGGCGGACCCCGCAAAGATCGTCTATAACCCCTATGGCCCACGCGAGTTTTTCTACCAGCTCAGACCTGACTACCAAAAGACATTTATTGCTGTCGGGCGGTTTACCGACATTAAAGCGCCGTACCTCACTTTGATGGCCTTCAAGCAGTTGCTCGAAGTGCATCCGGATGCCAAGCTGGTTATGGGTGGTGATGGTGAGTTGCTTGAGACCTGCAGAACCTTGGCAAGGACCTGGGGTATTGAATCAAAGGTTTCCTTCCCCGGTGCATTGCGGCATGAACAGGTGTTTGAGTTGCTTTCTCAGGCTTGTTGTTTTGTACAGCACTCGGTAACACCCACTTATGGCGATAGTGAAGGCACGCCGGTCGCTATCCTCGAGGCGGGCGCAGCTGCCCTGCCGGTCGTGGCTACCCGGCATGCTGGTATTGCGGATGTCGTTGTTCACGGTGAAACCGGGTTCCTGGTCGAGGAACGGGATATCAATGGCATGGCCGTGTACATGAAGAAATTGCTGGAAGACCAGAATCTTTGCAGAACATTGGGGGCCGCCGCGCGTGAACACGTCAAAAGGAATTACAACATCGCTCGCCACATCGCTTGCATAGATCAGTTGATAAATGAGGCCAGGGTCAGTCAGTGACGCATCCGTTGATCGCCAATAATCTGCTTCCACCATGTGCGGATCGCTGCTTTGCCTTCTTTTCAGACCTCACCCAAGCACGGCCCTGCAAATGAAAAAAATACTCATTACAGGCGGGGCCGGTTTCGTCGGACGCCGGTTCTGCAAACGCTTCCTTGATGCTGGCGACGAGGTGCACTGTGTGGACCCGATCGCTCGAGATACCGGTGGCATTGACCCCGAAGGCGGCTGGCCGCTGTTTGCGCCGCGGGATTACGAGAACTTCCAGTTTTACCACCAGGATTGCCGCGAGTGGTTTCAGTCACGTTCTGATAACGATTTCGACTACGTGCTGCACCTGGCCGCAATGGTGGGAGGCAGGGCGATGATCGAGAACCGCCCGCTGGCAGTGGCTGATGATCTTTCCATTGATGCGGAGTATTGGCAGTGGGCGGAACGGGCGCGCCCGGCCAAGACGCTGTGTTTCAGTTCCAGCGCCGCTTATCCAATCGACAAGCAGAAAGAGGGTAGTTACGTATTGCTGCGCGAAGACATGATCCGCTTTGACGGCGACATCGGCATGCCCGATATGTCTTACGGGTGGGCCAAGCTGACCTGCGAGTATCTGGCGAGGCTGGCTTACGAGAAGCATGGCTTGAAGTCAGTCTGCTATCGTCCATTCTCCGGCTATGGTGAAGACCAGGACGACAGTTACCCCTTCCCCAGTATCTGCAAGCGGGCCATCGCGCACATCGGCCAGCCCACTCTATCCGTTTGGGGCACCGGCGAGCAGATGCGCGACTTTATCCACATTGAAGATTGCGTGGATGGGGTGTTGACCACCATGGATAAAATCGACGATGGCGATGCACTGAATCTTTCCACTGGTATTTATACCAGCTTCAAGCAGTTCGCGCGGATGGCGGCGGAGGAATGTGGTTACGAGCCTGAAATCGTGGGCCTTTCCAAGCAGCCTTCGGGGGTGTTTGCCAGAGGTGGGGATACCAGGAAGCAGGTTGAGTATGGATTCAACTACGGTGTTGGGTTCATAGAAGGCATTCAATTGGCCCTTCAGCGATATCAAGTCGAAGGCTGAGAAAGTAGATGTCAGTGATTCATGCTCCGATCGCCCTGTTCGTCTACAACCGGCCTGAACACACCCGCCGTACGCTCGAATCGATCAGCAGAAACGAAGGCGCAGAAAACACCAGGTTGTTCATTTTTGCAGACGGTTTGCGCGAGAACGCGATTCAGCAAGAGCGCGATCAGCTTGACGAAGTGAGACGCCTGATAAGGCAGAGGCTTTGGTGTGGCTCCGTGGAAATTGTCGAATCCGGTGAAAACCTGGGACTGCGGCAGTCCATCTGCGGTGGGATAGAGACTGTCCTGCAGTCGTTTGGGCGCGTGATTGTGCTGGAAGACGATCTTGAGACTTCGCCCGGGTTCCTGCGCTACATGAACGACGCTTTGGGACTGTACGAGGAAGACGAAAAAGTATTTCAGGTGTCCGGTTTCATGGTCAAAAATCGGCCGTGGGCAACGGCCACAGGTTTTCTGCGCGTCAGTAGTTCGTGGGGTTGGGGCACCTGGCAACGCGCGTGGAAACACTACCGGTCCGACGCTGATAACTTGCTGGAAGAGGTCAAACGCAAGGGACAATCGGCATTTGACCTGGATGGCTTTTCATTTCACTTCGATGAGCTTGAGAGAAATGCTAGTGGCAACCTGAATACCTGGGCGGTTCGCTGGTACGCCAGCATTTTCCTGAATGATGGTTTGTGCCTCTACTCTCGAAGAACGTTAGTAAGGAATTTAGGTTTTGATGGTACGGGGATTCATTGTCATGACGATGAAACGAATTATCACCAGAAGTTAAAGCTTGCGCAGAGGGTTAAAGTCATAAAACAGCCGCTTGCTGAGAGTAAGGTCTATCTCAAAGCCATGCAGTTGCACTATCGGCAATTGCTCAGGCTATGGACAGGCACACGGTTTCGTGATCGTTTACGCAGCAAGATACGCAGGACACTGGGAGCCAAGCAAAAGTTAAAAGAGTGACAGTAACGAAGGTTTTGTGCCCGGTGCCGTGTCAAGGCGCCTGACTATTGATGATTCGCCTTTTCACCTCGATCTTTCCAGAAGCAAGCGATCAGCGGCGGAACGAATATAGGAAATGTCTCGAACGCAACGCGTCCTGCGACTTTATCGACGAGATATGCCTGCTCAGTGAAGACGCCCAGAGCCCTGTGCCGGTTGGCAAGAACTTCAAAATCCAGCGGATACCGAATCGACCCACCTATCAGGAGTATTTCAACTGGATTTCGGAACTGGCCACTTACGATGATATTTCCATCATTGCCAACAGTGATATCTATTTTGAACCTTCATTGAAAGTTCTTGGCGCTTATTTGAAACCGGGCCAAAGCGCCGCACTATCGCGTTGGGACCTCGCTGCCACGGGTGAGCCTGAATTGTTCAATCGCAACGACAGCCAGGATGCATGGGTTTTTCGTGGGCCTTTGAAAGAAATCAGGGGCGATTTCTGGGTCGGCGTTCCGCGTTGTGACAACCGGATGCTTTACGAGTTGAAAAAAGTCGGCTACGAAGTCATCAACCCCTCGTTCAGCGTTCGTGCGTGTCACCTGCACACAGGCAAACGTGAGGAATACCGAAATGAAAATTTGGAAGATTTTGTCGAACCGCCCTATGCCTATCTGTGGCCGCATAATCTGTGGTCGCTGCCCCGCACCATGCTGCACAACCTGCGGCATCCAGATGCGCGCGTCTCCTGGCGGCTGGACCGGCGAAAGATCAGCAGCAGTTTGCCCGTACGCGCCGTTCGCAAAGTACTACGCAGCTTCAAACTCGCTGCGGGACCTGCAAATTGACCCCAGGCTCGCTGGTATCCATAGTCATTCCGCACTTCAACCGGGCCACATTACTGGCTCAGACTTTGCAGTCCGTCAAGCTGCAGGATTATGAAAACTGGGAAGTTTTGGTGGTTGACGACGGTTCGGTCGACACGCATTGGACCACAACGCAGCAATTGGCGACCGAGCGGGTACACATACTGAAGCGGACAGATGGTATCAAGGGGCCTTCCCGCTGTCGCAATCTGGGTGGTGCCGCGGCGAAGGGGGAATATCTGTTATTCCTCGATTCAGACGACACCCTTGCCCCCTGGTGCCTGTCGCAACGCATGGCCCTGGTGGAGGAGGAGCCTCAAGAGGATCTCTGGGTGTTTCCAGTGATGTTGTTCAAGCGACAACCAGGTGACCTCTCCGTGTGTTGGAACCGACTCGAGGGCGATGATGACCTGGAACGCTTTCTGCGCTCTGATCCGCCCTGGCACACCTCTTCACCCCTGTGGCGGAAGGAGGCCTTCGAGGCTGTCGGCGGATTCAATGAGAAAGTGATGTACGGCGATGACGCAGAATTGCATGTTCGGACATTGCTGAAAGGTATTTCCTGTAAAAAGTACCCGCACTCCCTGCCGGATGTGTTCATCCGACGTGGCCAAGAAGACCGCATAACCAATACCTGCCTGCCTTCCTTGTTGGCATCGCGGCAAGTCCGCCTGGCTGAAGGTACCCGGCTTTTGCGTGAGTTGGGTGCGGACCAGCGCCTGCTGGATCTGTGGGAAGGGCAGTACTTTGTGGAGTGCGAGGAGCGGCTTTTCAGTATGGACGATGCCGGGCAGCATATTGCCGAGGTGGTCCATGCCTGGGTAAGGAATTTTAGCCCTCCCTGCTGGCGCCGCTGGATCGTCCGTTGGTATTTCAGGCTAGGCTCGCTGTGTCGTGCGCGCGCCTACTGGTTGCTTCGCATCGCCCGGCGGCTGGCAATGATGGCGCTGCCGGGCGGCTATTTTCCTTCGGGGGGAAGCTTTCAGAGTTGGAACATAAGTGCTGACACAGCTAGCGCCATCCACAAAAAGCTGAACTTTGATCTGGGCGAAACCCCGCAGTCGTGAGCGGGTAAGAACTGAACATTCACCTCTATTTAAGTGAATGAGCTAGCAGCAACAATCCTGTCGCGAGGTTTCGTTGCGGATGCAACAGGTCAACATGTACCACTACACTCTCATACTGCATAGGAAGCGTGCAAATTGAGTACGGGAATCGTCACTACTGCATTTGGTAGCAGAAAATACTTGGAGATGGCGCTGGATCTTGCGATGTCCGTTAGAAGTGTTTCAAGCCAACCCTTCTCTGTTGTTACAAATAGGATTGGCTCTAAATTCTTCGAGCGGTACCATGAAAATTTTGATCAAATTTTGGTTGACGCAGCTTTAGATGACAGCGCGAATTTAAATTTATTCACTTTGGCCAAGCTCGCTAGCATTCGGAACTCGCCCTATCAGTGCACGATATTCCTTGATTCTGATGTTATTGTGCGAAGTGACCCTTTGCAGCTTTTCGAATTATGCAATGAAGACGGGTTTGTCGTTATGGGGCGCCAGTATGAAAGTCAAACCATTGGTGAACTCAGGCACCACGGGGTACTAGTTCGTGAAATTCTTGAGGATTTGGGCATTTGTTCATATGTACATTGTTTTCTGTGTTGTTTCGTTTTCAGCAGGAATGGTGGACTACGAATTTTGAAAGCGATGGAGGAAGGTCTGAAGAAGCATAACGCATTAGACATCTTTTGCGGAAACGGCATAAATGACGAACTACTACTTGGCCTTGTCGGTGACAAATGCGATTTGAGTTACTTCCCTTTGGAAAAGCCAAATCAAGCACAAGACTTTAGTTTTCGTTGGGATGATCCCTGTGTGTTCATTCATTCAGCGCCAATGCGAAACATTGAATTGTTGAAGACGGTACGTCAAGTTATTAGAACACGTCATCGTTTTGAAGCTCCAAAGTTGCCCGCAATTTTTTGGCTAAACGAGCTATTGAAGAGAAGAGCAGAGATAAATGGCTGGAGTCGACGTCAATTCATGGCCACCCAGAGGCTTATCCAGGAACTTTTTCCCGGTTAGATCTTGCAACCGCTTCCTTGCGAAGTCTTCTCAATCAACCCATATTTCATGACGATGTTACTGGATAGACGGACGTCAGAAGACCAATGAAAAAGTTGCTTAGGAAGTGTGTTGAGAGTGATGCGATATGGCGGTGGGTCGTAAAAAGTCTCATATGGCCGTCCGAAAGGGTCATGGCTGCGCGGAAAGCAGCATTAGTTCGGAGAATAGCCTCGAAGATTGGCCCAGAGCCCATGGTCTTGGGAGGACCGTTCACTGGCCTCAGGTATCCGGGTTCGATCAGTGTCGGCAGCGCGTTATTTCCGAAGTTGCTCGGAACCTATGAGGCCGAACTGTTCGAGGTGTTGCGCGAACTCATTGAAAAATCGTTAGTTCTTATCGTAAATATTGGGGCTACTGAGGGATACTATGCGGTGGGGTTCGCCCGCATTTTTCCTGATGCCCAGGTGGTAGCGTTTGACATATCAGAAAGTGCGCGCTCTGCCTGTTTGCAGATGGCTCGCTGCAACGGTTCTGGAAATATACTAATCAAAGAGTCCTGCACTCGAGATGACCTGCTTGCAATAGAAGTAAAAAATCAAACTTTGATTCTTTCGGATTGCGAGGGATATGAAAAGTATCTTTTCGACATTGAAGTGGCCCGGCATTTGCGGAAAGCATATCTCATTATCGAGTTGCATGACTACACCGACAGAACCTTGACCGGACGGATGCACGACACATTCTCGTGCACACACCGCGTAACCCTGGTTGACAGCACACCCGACTCTGAAAAGCTGAAGCACTACAATTCGCCGTTAATTAGTGCAGAGGATCAAATTGAGCGCGGGATTGCGTTCTCTGAACACCGATGTGAAAAGATGCAATGGCTTGTGGCGTTCCCGAACGATTAGCTGAATATATCATCGAGCTAACTCTGATCCGAAGTCTGATGATGTTTTACAAAAGAGGCGTTAGTGGTTGCTAACTTGAATCCGCTGGTCTCGGTGCTGGTGACGGTCCACAACCGCGAGCTATACCTGAGCGACGCTCTTCGGAGCGTCCTGGATTCGACGCAGAGAGACTTTGAGGTGATTGTCGTCGATGACGGTTCTACCGACGCCTCGTTGGAGATCGCCGGTGAGTTTGCTGGAAAGGATCATCGCGTACACGTGCACAGGAACGAACAGAACCTGGGCGACTATCCCAACCGAATGAAAGCTGCATCACTGGCGCAAGGCCGCTACATCAAGTACGTCGATTCAGACGACGTGATTTATCCGCACAGCCTGGCCATCATGGTTGAAAGCATGGAGCGAAACCCGGATGCTGCGCTTGGCTTGTCCCATTCCATGCCGGAGGAGGAATCACCTTACCCCTGGCGCCTCACTCCAGAACAGACCTACAGAAAACACTTCCTCGACCGTGGCTGTCTGAGCTGCGGTCCCTCCGGCGCCATCATCCGGCGCGATGCTTTCGAAGCGGTAGGTGGCTTCAGGCCTGAATGGGGGGTGCTCTCTGACACTGATCTTTGGCACCGAATGGCTGCTCGTTGGCCACTAGTGCTTATGCCGCCGGGTCTGGTTTGGTGGCGTCGTCACGCAGGACAGGAATTCAGCAAAGATGATGCGGGTCTTGTTTACCTGCAGCGGGGCTATGAATTGACAAAAGCGGCGCTCGCAAGCCCTGGTTGCCCGCTGGCTGCCACCGACCGCGACGTGGCGATGCGCCGTTCCCGGCAGCATTTTTCCAGGCGTTTGTGGTCACTCGCGCTGCGTCGCAACAAACCACGCGCCGCACTGAAGGTGTTTCGGGACTCAGATCTCAAGCCGACCGATCTGCTCAATGGCCTTCGTCCCTACCGATAGCAGCAGTTTTTCACAACCGGTGGTTTCTGTTGTTATCCCCGCCTTCAATGCGGCTGATTTCATCTGGCAGGCGATCGATTCAGTGCTGCGCCAGTCATTCTCTGACCTCGAGGTCATAGTCGTTGACGACGGATCAAGCGACGAAACTGCTGCACGCGTCAGCCAGATCAATGATCCGAGAGTGCATTTGATTCGGCAGGACAACCAGGGACAGTCAGCCGCCATTAACACGGGAGTCATGCATTCCCGGGGTGCTTATATTAAGTTGCTGGACGCCGACGATTGGCTTAATCCTGCGCACATCGAGTCCCAATGGAAGGCGATTGACGGTCGGCCGAATGTCTTGGCATCCTGCCGCTGGGGTTACTTTGTCAACGACTTTACCAAACCTGCAGTTCGAAACGAGCATACCAACAAGGATTACGACAGCCCGCTGGAATGGCTGGTTGATTCCCTGACCAGGGACGAGGGCATGATGGGTGGGTGGATGTGGTTGATCCCCAGGGGCTTGTGGGACAAGGCGGGCGGTTTTGACCCTCGTCTTAGTTTGAATAACGATTTCCATTTCAGCATCAAATTACTGCTTGCCAGCGAGGGTGTCCGGTTCGCCCGGGATGCTGTGTATAGCTATCGAAAAGGCATGGCCGGTGCGCTGAGTGGCAGCTCGGGGAGACATGCCATGGAGTCAGCGTTCCTGACCACTGAGCTCGGCACGGAATTGATGCTACAGCATGAAAATTCGCTCCGAATCCGCAAGCTTTGTGCGGACCGCTTTCAACAATGGCTGTTCCGTTTTTATCCGGACTATCCAGATCTCGTGGCGAAAGCTGAGCAACGCATTGAAGCACTCGGCGGTAGCGGTCTTGAACTTCAAGGTGGCTTGGCCCTGAAAGTGCTCAAACCCTTTATTGGATGGAAGGCGGTCCGGCAAATTCAACAGGTCGCTCGCAAGACGTTATGGCGAAGCGTTCTGGATCATAAAACAAAAACAAAAATCGAGCGTTTCAAGCGGCAGGAAAGTGATTCATAACGAATCTAGGGAACCTGGTAAGGCAACAATTTGGTTGCAATCGCCCTGAGGAAACTCGCTTACATCACCGACCTTGACAGCAAACCCGGTGGCGGCGGCTCCTACGCTGTTAACTGGCATATCCAGCAGCAGTTGCGGAAACATTTCGACCTTGTGGCGCCCGGCCCCATTGTCCCGCGAGTGTCCAGACGCGAACGACTGGTCTCTCGCTTGCAGCGATATGTCTTGAAAAGGCCGTCAAAGTTCTTCTATTTTTCTCCGGCGACGCTGGACAGCAATGCCTCAAGGGCTATGGCTCATTTCAAGAATGCGGACGCAGTGCTCTTCAGGTCCGCAACCCGCTGGTGTCATTGTTCGCCGTCGATCCCGTACTTTGTTTACCTTGATATTGTGTTTCACACCTTTTTCGAAAACACCTTCCGGCAGAGGGACTTCCGCGTAGCTGACCTGCAGCGCATCTACGACGCCGAGGCACGGTTCCTCGAAAATGCTGCGGCGGTCTTTTTCGAGTCCAACTGGGGCCTGCAACAAGCCCGTGCAGCGTATGGCCTTGCCGGAAGTCACTATCAGGTGGCAGGCCGCGGTGGCGTCTTCGAACCGCCGGAGCGGGACGAATGGACGGCTGAATCGCCATACCTGCTTTCGATTGCGATGAACTTCGAGCAGAAAGGTGGTGATATTCTTCTTGAGGCATTCACGGAGTTGAAGGAATCTCACCCCCAGTTGCGGTGGCACATCGTGGGGGGGCGCCCAACAGGGAATTGGGAAACGGTCGATGGCATAGTTTATGAAGGACCGTTAGATCCCGAGGATGACGCTGACCTGGCCCGCTATCGTCACTTATTATCGCAAGCCTTTCTGTTAGTTCATCCTACTCGCGAGGACACTAACCCCCTGGTGTTGACCGAGGCAGCTTATTTCGGTTGCCCAAGTATTTCAGTTAATCGCTTCGCCATCCCCGAGTTGGTAATTGACAGTAAGACGGGTGTGTTGCTCGACTGGCCGGTACAACCGCATGAGTTGGCAAAAGCCGTGCACCGCCTGATTGAATCCCCCGATGTCTATCGCCAGATGAGGTCAGCGGCATTTGAGCTCTCAAGGGCCGACTGTGACTGGAATCAAATTGGCAATCGAATGGCTCGCGTGATTGATTCGAAACTGGAACACCATGGAAACTAATAAATGCATCGGCTTTCTGGGCGCTGACTGGCTGGGCAGCGATGCACGCGCCATGGCGGTGGAATTCAGGCGGCTGGGGCACGTTTTAGTTGAGCTTCACTATGAGGACTACTTGCCCAACCGGTGGCGGAGTTTTAGCTTGAAGGTCATCCGAAAAATGGCCTTGCCGCTTATTCAGCGTCAATACAACCAAGTCGTGACAGAACTATTAGCCATCCAGGCGCTGGACTTCCTTCTCGTATTCAAGGGGATGTTGCTGGACGCGACTACTTTGGAACAATTCAAAAAGCAGGGTATACCGTGTTACCTGGTCTATCCCGACAGCAGCTTCAAAGATCATGGCAGGAATATCTGGGAGTGCCTGCCCTTATACGATGCGGTGTTTACCACCAAGTCCTACCACATGGATGACGAGGCAGTGAAACGCCGGGCCGGGAGTCTGCATTTCATAAACCACGGTTTTGACCCGGAAGTACACCGGCCGATCCGACCAAACCAAACCCTGGTGTCGTCCTATGCGTGTGATGTGTCCTTCGTGGGCCACTGGTCTCCCAAAAAGGAACGGATGACCCAGGACATCATTGATGCATTACCCGCAGTGGATATCAAGCTGTGGGGGCCTGGTTGGGAGCGGGCGCAACCTCAGGTGCGTGAGAAATGGGCGGGGCGCGGCGCCTTTGGGGATGAACTGGCAGCGATCTATTCTTTTTCAAGAATCAACCTTGGCCTGCTCAGCGAAGGCGGCACTGGGGCTCGGATGGGTGATCAGACCACGGCACGCAGTTGGCAAATACCTGCTGCAGGTGGGCTGCTGCTGCATGAAGATACGCAAGAGATCCGTAAATATTTCGCAGCGGATGAAGAGGTCGTTTTATTTGGCAGTCTCGCCGAGGCGATTTCAAAAATCAGTCAACTCCTGGCCAATGAGGAGCAGCGAGAAAAAATCCGCAAGGCAGGATATGAACGTTGCGTAAACGCCCCTTACACCTATGCCCCGGCAGTTAAAACGGTGCTCGAATATCACCAGAAACATAGGGCTGCAAAGCACGAATCAAGTGATTTACTAACGTGATCCTGATGCACCATCACGTTTGTCCGCGAAATCAAGTACCTTCGCTGAAGGAGCGCAGCGAGCTCGAAGGCTGGTCATATACGATTGAGCCAGAGCAGTTTGAAAATCAGTTACAGTCGCTGGTGAAACGGGGGTTCAATTTCGTTTCAATGCCAGAGTATGTCAAGCGTTGCGCAGCAGGGCAGTTAAGCTGGGGAACAGTCACGGTAACGTTCGATGACGGTTGGCAGGATAATTACGATTATGCCTATCCAATACTCAAAAAAATGGGGGTGCCAGCGACGGTCTTCGTTGTTTCCGGCGAAATGGCTTCCATAGCTCCAAACCGGCGAATGGGTGATTCCCAGTTGAGAGAACTCGCCAGTGCAGGGTTCACGATCGGTGCACATTCCCGTTCCCACTCAAATTTAACGCTCCTGCCAAAACCGGAACTACAGCTTGAAATTGCAGGGTGCAAAAACGATCTTGAGCAACGCTTGGGGCAGCCAGTTGATTTCTTTGCATATCCGGGGGGGCGATTCAATCAGGCCGTTGTAGATGCAACCCAGGACGCGGGCTACACGGCAGCGTGCTCTTCGCTCAATGGCGGGGCCAATGGGAAGGAATCTCTGTTCTGGCTGTTTCGGGAAACGTTTTCTGCGCCCATGAACAGCACCAGGGATCGCATTTTTCTGAATCCATACGCCAGGAAGTTGCTGGGTATTCGTGCGCAAAAGAAACTAAAGGCGATACTTCGTCCCTGATGCCAGCGCTGGTTCTTTCTTACGTGGTCGGGGAATGAAAGTTGCCTATGTCCACAACCTGCCGCTGGAGTACTATCCTCCCGCCACCAATTTCCTGGATATCCTGGGGCTTGCGAAAAATACCGAGACTCGGGCCTTTAGCACAGCCAACCGAAAGGGCAGGAAGGCTTACACAAACTCGCAGATACGCATCGAGCGCAGCCGCGCACCTGATCCGAAGGCCCATGAACTGGGTCGGTTCCTGCGTGCAATTGCGTGGCACCTGCGGACGGCGCTTTCGCTGGCGCGGTTCAGGCCCGATGCCGTGGTATACGTTGAACCCCATTCGGCCATAGGCGCGTGGATCTACTTCAAGCTTCTTCGGGGCAATAGCCGGCTGTTCATCCATCACCACGAGTATTATGAGCTGGGCGACTACCTGCGGCCCGGGATGCGCCTGCCGCAGCTGGGTAGCCGCCTCGAGAGCAGTTACCTGTTGCGACGGGCGGAGTGGGTGTCCCAAACTAACCCCGAGCGACTGCGCTTGGCCCGCGGCAATCATCCGGACGTTCCCGCGGGAACGTGGCGAGTACTGCCAAACTACCCGCCCGCAACTTGGGCCCCGGCGCCTGAGGTTCGTGAAATGCCCAAAGGGCAAAAGCCGCAGCGGCTGGTTTACGTGGGCTCAGCGTCATTCGCCGACACCTACATAAAGGAGATTGTGCGTTGGGTTGCTGCTAAACCTGGTGTGGTTGAACTCCACATCTGTGGTTACAACGTGGCTGGCGAAGTGTGGGAGTGGCTGGAGCGCGAGCGCTTCGCCAATGTCAGCTATGACCGTGCAGGATTCGATTACCAAAACCTGCCCAGCCTTCTGCGGAATTTTGATGTGGGCCTGGTGCTGTACAAGGGCAACACAACAAACTTTATTTACAACGTGCCGAACAAAGTGTTCGAGTACCTGCGCTGTGGGCTACAGGTTTTGTATCCGCGGGCAATGACAGGTCTTGGTAACTTCGCCAGGCAACACGCGGGGGCCTTTCGAGAGTTGGACTTTTCTGAGCTGCAAAAGGTAAACCCCGAACAATTGGAACCGCGATTGGACAACAGATTTAACCTCACCGAATTCACTGCAGAGGCCGCGTTTGCGCCGCTGCTGCAGAAACTGAGTGGGGAAGAGGAAATCCACGCTTGAACCGGCAATACTCGCAAATAGCCACGCCTGCAGTGGTTATCCACCTGCCCAGCAGCACCTTGCCCTACATGGCGGGTGGCGTTGCCGCTGCCCTCATGTTCGCTTTTGGTACTTACTGGCTCTCGGCGATAGGCATGGGTGCTTCCACATACTTTTTTGTTCGCTTGTTGCAGGAGGCTGGCCACGATGTTCCTGTCGAAAGCTTTATCCTCACCATGGCCTCGTTGCAGTGGATTGTGGGGCCAGTGCTGGCCTACGCGGGTTTCAGTGACCACTACAAGTATTACATGTACGTTCCCGTTGAAACCTACATGGCGCTTGCTGTTCCTGCACTGTTGGCGCTGGGTCTTGGGCTGTACACCTTTCGCTCCAGGCATCGCCCCAGGTTGGTATATCAATACGCCGCCGTCACACGCACGCTTGTCAGTCGCGCGCATTTTTTGCCCTACTACTTGATCGGAATCGGTTTCATATTTTCCTTTCTGGTAGATCGCTTTCCACCGGCATTGGCTTTCCCCGCTTATGTGCTCTCCAATATCAAATACATCGGCCTGATCTATCTGCTGTTTTCACCAGTCCACAAACACAAATTGGCGATTGTGTCTGCTGCCTTTTTGCTGACATTCATCAGTTCACTCAGAGGTGCCATGTTTCATGATCTGCTGTTGTGGTCAGCATTCATCGGCATGTATGTAGCTCTGATTTTCCGGCCCAGTTTTTCCAAAAAACTGCTGCTGGCGCTCGCGGGTTTGATGTTCATCTTTGTGCTGCAGGCCAGCAAAGACTTGTATCGGGAAAAGCTGGAGGAAGAGGGCAAGGCTGGCTATGTGAAAAAGTTTTTGAGTTCGGTGGACGAACGCATCAGCAGCGACGAGCTTTCACGCAGTGGCAATATCGAGAGGGTTGTCGTTCGTATCAACCAGGGATGGATTGTCAGCAAAATCATGCAGACCGTACCGGCCAGGGTTCCCCATGCGGACGGTGCCACGGTAGTGACGGCGGTCAAATCCAGTTTGTTGCCCCGCTTTTTGTATCCCGACAAGCCTAAAGCCGGTGGTCGTGAAAACTACGAAAAGTACACTGGATTTATACTGCAGAGCAGCACATCCATGGGAATCAGCTTGTTGGGCGAGGCGTACATCAATTATGGTGTCACCGGTGCCTGGTTGTTCATGTTTGTTTTCGGGCTGGTTTCTTCTTTCATCATCAAGCAGTTTTTCTTGCTGGCATTGAAATACCCGACCATCTGGCTCTGGTTTCCGCTGATCCTCTTACATTTTGTGAAGGCAGAAACCGAGTTGTTGGTGCAGCTGAATTTTCTGGTCAAGAGCATCATCCTGGTTTACCTGTTTGTGTGGGCGAACAAGTACATTCTTCGGCTTAAAATCTGATTGCCCTTCTAATTGCCACTGCACATTGTTCACATCGTTAAGGATCTCGATTTATCCAGCGGCGGGCCAACCCGCTCGGTTCCCGCACTCGCACATTGGCAATCAACAATCACCGACTATCCGGTATCCATCGTGTTTGGAGAGTCAGCCAAGCCTTACCTGCCCACCAACGACACAGGGGTTGCTTACATCCCGGTGAAAAATGGAATGTGGGCCCAGAAAAATGCCATTCCCGTTAATGCGCATAGCTTCTTTCATATCCATGGTTTGTGGAGTCCTCTTTTGCACCGGGCTGCTGCCATCGCCAGGGCAAGACAGATTCCTTATGTTATTTCCACCCGGGGCATGATGGCAGCATGGGCATTGCAGCACAAAGCACTCAAAAAGCGCATCGCCTGGATGCTCTATCAAAAACATGACTTACAAAAAGCAGATCGGATTGTTGTCAGTAGCGAATTCGAAAAAAGTGAGGTGATGAGATTGTTGCCGCAAAGTTCTTTTGATGTGATGCCGAACGGCTGTCACCCAAAGCCTGAAATTCCCGAAGCAAAAACTTCCATGCTGGAGGAAAACGGTGTTCGATGGGCGCTTGCGTTGGGACGACTGCACCCGGTTAAAGGTTATGAAGAGCTGATTGGCGCATGGGCTGCAGTGGCGCCAAAGGGCTGGAAACTGGCCATTGCCGGGCCGGATGAATCGAACCATCTGAATACCCTGAAATCGGTGGTCGCACGGCATGGCCTGGATGGCCAGGTGATTTTTCTCGGCGCTGTGGACGACCACCAGAAATGGCAACTGTTTGAGCAATGCGAGTTATTCCTGGCGCCTTCCCGAACCGAGAATTTTGGAATGGCCATTGCGGAGGCTCTGCAATCGGGCACCCCGGTGATAACCACTACCGGAACTCCGTGGGAAATGATTCCCGCGCGCAATTGCGGCTGGTGGATTGAACTGGATGATGAGGCATTGAAAAGCGCACTCACCGAAGCCACGCAATTGAGTCCGCAGGCCCTTGCCAACAGGGGGCAAAACGGACAAAAACTGATTTCTGAAAATTTCACCTGGGATGCCGTAGCAGCGAAAAGCCTGGACATCTATCAATCTGTGCTGGAGGAGAGGCGAAGTGGATCAGCAAGCGCAATTAATTGACAAACTGAACTCCAGAAAGGCCCTTATAGGCATCATTGGCCTGGGCTATGTGGGCTTGCCATTGGCTCTGCGCTTTTCAGAAGCGGGTTACCCGGTGTTGGGTCTGGACATTGATCCATCCAAGCCAGAGCAGATAGCAGCAGGTTCTAGCTACTTTCAGCACATAGGAGATAGCAGGGTGGCCTCGGCCGTTGCGGCAGGGTTCACCGCCACCACCGATTTTTCGAAAGCCTCGCAAGCCGACGCATTGATCATTTGTGTGCCCACCCCACTGAATGAGCAACGGGAACCTGATCTCAGCTATGTCACGAACACCATGGATGCTATTTCACCCTACCTGCGTGCCGGACAGGTTATTTCGCTGGAGAGCACCACCTACCCGGGAACCACCGAGGAGGAGTTGCGGCCTCGCATCGAGCAGGCAGGTTTCGCGATTGGCAAGGACGTTTTCCTGGCCTACTCCCCCGAGCGCGAAGATCCGGGAAATGCTCGTTTTACCACCCAATCCATTCCCAAAGTGGTAAGTGGCTCAACGCCTGCATGCCTGGAGGTAGCCTCGGCATTGTACGGACGTGTAATCGATCAGCTGGTACCGGTGAGTTCTACCCAGGTGGCAGAAATGTCCAAGTTGCTGGAGAACATTCATCGGGCGGTGAATATCGGGCTGGTCAATGAAATGAAAATGGTTGCCGACCGCATGGGTATCGATATCTACGAAGTCATTGAAGCGGCCGCAACCAAGCCTTTCGGGTTTGTGCCCTACTATCCGGGCCCCGGTTTGGGTGGACATTGCATTCCCATTGATCCCTTTTACCTCACCTGGAAGGCCAAAGAGTACGGTGTCAACACGCGATTCATTGAGCTGGCGGGCGAAGTCAACAGCAATATGCCTTCGTGGGTGGTCGGAAAAATTATCTCTGCCTTAAACCAGGCCGGAAAAGCGCTGATGAACAGCCGGATTCTGATGCTGGGAATCGCCTATAAAAAGAACATCGACGATGTGCGTGAATCGCCGTCCATTGAAATCATGCAGCAGTTAACAGATTGGGGTGCTCGTATGGAGTATTGCGATCCCTACTTTGCGAAGTTTCCCCTCATGCGCCGTTATCAATTTGAGTTAGCGCATCAGCCATTAAGTGCAGAGATGCTCAAGGATTATGACTGCGTTGTACTGGGGGTTGATCATGATTGTTTCGACTACATCTTGCTTGCCGATCATGCGCGGCTGATTGTCGACACACGCGGCCGTTTCAGGCAGTCGCTCCACAATGTTGTCCGGGCGTAAGGTAACGATCAATCGCCCGCAATTCCTGTTTGCTGCTGCCAGTCTGAAGCGGGGGAGCGGAGGCATCGCTGAGTTATCCCGTCAGGTCATGGTCGCTTTGCTTGAATGCCATGCGGCAGGCCAGATCGAGCTTCATGTCCGCGTGCTCGACGATGCGGGTCCGGCTGCCGATGACGGCTTGATGCAGTCCACAAATTTTTCATCGATCCACTGGTACAAAGGTAATCGTTTGAATTTTGCCTGGAGCCTGATCAGTACGAATGCAGATTTGATGCTGATGGATCATGTCGGGCTGGCAAGATTGCCGGGTCTGCTGCCGCGGTGGCTGCGGCCACGTTACATGCTGCTAATTCACGGTGTTGAAATCTGGAATCAGCGCAGACGGGATTATTATCGAAGCGCCAAAAATGCTTGCCTGTTGATTGCAAATTCCGAATTCACGGCCCGGAAGTCGCGTACCCATTACCCGGATTTGCCACCGATCCAGGTTTGCCTGCCCGGCAAGGATTTTTCGAGCGGGCAAACTTCGGGTACTGAAATAAACGAGAAAATCGGCACCAGCGCCATGTTGATAGTTGGCCGGCTGGACGCTTTGCAAAGACACAAGGGCCATGATCACTTGCTGGAGTGTATGCCCCTGGTACTGAAGCGAGTGCCGGATGCCCAGCTGATCATCGCCGGATCGGGCGACGACCGCACAAGACTTGAGCAGTTGGCAGAAGATCTGGGTGTTGCCGGGCAGGTTGAATTCACCGGCTGGTGTAACGATGGCCAGCTTGAAGATCTGTATTCTCGCTGCGCACTGTTTGTGATGCCCAGTTCAGGCGATGGCTTTGGCCTGGTTTTTCTTGAGGCCATGCAACACTCCTTGCCTTGTGTGGGCCTGCAAAACAGCGCAGCAGCAGAAATATTTCAGGATGAGAGTAGCGGAGTTCTGATCGACCGGGACGATATTCACGGTATGGCAGGGAAATTGTCTTCATTGCTGCTGGATGTCGAACAACGCAAAAAAATGGGTGATGCGGCCTTTGCCAGTTACCAGTCACAATTCCGCACCCAACACTACGTGGCTAGGCTTCGGTCCGTCCTCAATCCCGCTATCGACTCGTGACTCTGTATTTTGTCAATCGCTTCTATGCCCCCGATATGTCCGCAACCAGCGAACTGCTTACCGACTTGACGATTAGCCTTTCAAAAGACTTTGATATTGTAGTGCTCACGTCCCGCTACCAGATGAGCCCGGGTAAAGCCCTGAAAGCTCAGGAAACCCGGTCGGGTGTTAGCGTCACACGCTTACGTTCATCTTCTTTTGGCAAAGATCGTTTATGGAAAAAAGCACTGGACCTGCTTAGTTTTCACCTGGCTGTTGCGTGGTTCCTGCTCAGAAAAGTGCGGGCTGAGGATGTGGTGGTGCTGAAAACAGATCCGCCCATGCTGCAGCTGATCAACACCTCAATCGTCAGGTTCAGGAAGGGCAAGGTGGTCAACTGGTTGCAGGATTTATACCCGGAAGTTGCCATTCGGCTCGGGGTGTTTCCCAACATCCCCTGGCTGCAAAGTTTTGCCCTGGCCTGGCGGGACCGGGCTTGCA
>JANOGQ010000532.1:0-4012 GCA_031406105.1 Lysobacterales bacterium
CTGATCATCAGCGCCAGTTCACGGTCGTGTTCCATTTCTTAACCCCAGCCACCGGGCTCCGTTACCAGCCGCATGAGCCGCTTCTCACCACCAGTCAGCAGGTAAGCTCCAAGGCTCGGCACTCCTGTTTCGATAGCCCAGCTGCCGTAACTCATCGGCAGGCTGAACTCCAGCCAGATCAGTGAGCGGTCTGGTTCACTGCATCGGCTGCGATAGGCCTTAAGTCTGAGCCCTAAAAGTATACCGGTCTGCCAATCGAACCGCGAGACCGAGCCTTCGAAAAACGTGGCCGTTTGCGGCACCGCTTCAACCCCATCATCTGCTATTGCCGGATGCGCGCATCCGGGTGGGTATGGCAGGGACGGATTGGAGACGAAATTCGAATTGGCCAGGGCGGAACTGCAGCCCAGCAGTAAAACAATCAGGATGATAGGAAATTTCATGTTCGTGGTGTCCTTTGGTTTCGCGTCAGTCACTTTGCGCTGGCGACAGACTGGCCAGCCTGGCATCGTAGTCACGGCAGGGATAGCCAGCAGTTTCAAGAGCTGCGGGCCGCTGCAGGTTCAGGGTTCCCTGCCCCAGGTCGAGGCTGGCAAGCTCATATTCGAGTACCAGGTCATTGCAGCTGACCGCCTTCAACCGAATTTCACCGACACTCACCGGAGGAACGGATGCAGAGCCGTTATCCGGCCTGGGGTCCAGAAACTGGCCCTGGGTAACCTTGATGAGGGGCATGGACACCTCTGTCTCTCCCTGTGCGAACCCGGCATTGCCCACCAACCAAAGCTGCTGGCCTTGAGCGTCGAAGGTGTACCAGCTCAGGAATACCATCATCCCGGCTGATTCAGGCTCTGCGACCTCGGTTCCTGCTGGCGGAACCGGATTGGCAAAGGTCAGCAGGAAGCCCTGGTCGGCGGCGTTTTCCTCCACCCAGACGCCGCTCAAGCGGCCGTTCAGCGGTAGCGCCGGATTGCGGACCAGCGTATTGCGGGTGGCAGGGACGGCTATATATCCCTCCGCCCATCCGTCGCCCCGGAGCATTTCCAGCTGGAAGGCGTCGTTATAATATTCAGCCAGCAGATGTGAGTTCCACGCTGACCCCGCATCCAGAACGTAGCGCCAGGTGAAACCGCGGGGATCGTCCCAACCGTCGGTGTAAACCCCGAACGTCGGTTTTGTCACTGATTGCTGTGCGGGGGTCTGGCCCCAGGAATTGGGCGCTGACTTCAGCTCGAGGGGAATGCAGTAGTACATTAACTCTGCGCAGAGGGCAAACGAAGGAAGAACAAGCTGCGCGTACCGCCGGTCAACCGTTTCAGGCCGCAACTTGAACTCCACCATAATCACCGAGCGGTTGGGTTCAGCACAGGCCACCCGGAACATTTCTACGTCAATCAGACTGCGATTCTGCAGCGGGTCATCACTTTGCACCTTCTGGACCACTTGCAGATACAGGCTGCCACTCCAGAATTTGGTAATGTTGTCGCCATAGAGCGCTTCCTGGCGGGACGGCAATGTGACGCAACCGGGTGGGTAAGGAGTGTAAATGCTGCTGGTGAAATAGCCCTCGGCGAAAATCGCCGGGCTGCAGCTGATCAACAGCATTGCAAGCAGATGTTTCAAGTGTCGGTTCATTTCCAGATGTTCCTCCTCGGGCGGGTGGTGCGATCGTGCAAGGCCAGCATCGCCATTCCGTGGCAAAGCGACCTGAGGATTTCATCAGGATTTCCTCAGGATTTAATTTTTGGGCGTTTTGGCGCACCCTCGGCCACGCAAATGACCCCAACATCAGTTACATTTAGCCTTGCGACCCATTACCTGGAGCAGCATGAACGACGTGCCAGCAAACCCGCTTGAAACCCCCGCATCCTTTTGGGTGAATGGCCTTTATGTGGAACCTGCCATCGGCCTGCTCAGAGGTAGCGTGGCAAGCGTGCGTCTCGAACCGCGAGTCATGGCCGTCCTGCAAGCGCTGGCCAGCCGCCCGGGCGAGGTAGTAACACGCACCGAACTGCTGTCGGCGATCTGGCCTGGGGGCACTACCTACGATGAAGCCCTGACCCAGTGCGTTTACCAGTTGCGGCAACAATTGATCAGTGCGGGCGGCAACGAGTGCCAAAACCTGATCACCACGGTTCCCAAACGCGGCTACCTGCTCAAAGCGGAAGTCAGTTCAATTGATCCGGAGCCCGCGATCATCCAGCTGACCGAGTTGATCGAGGCGCCCAAGGTGATCGAGCTGACCGAGGCGATCGAGCTGACCGAGGCGCCAGCAGGTACCCCTCAACCACGCCGGGGTCTGTCCATTTGGCCATTCGCCCTTGTGCTGATTCTGGCTGTCGCCGGATGGGCCGCTGTTGAGTGGGGCTCCAGGACGGATACCCCCTCCGCTGAAACTCAGGCACGGACCATTGCCGTACTGCCCTTCCTGCCGCTGGTAGAAGATGAGCGTGATCCAGCGCTGGAATTCGGCATGGCCGACACCCTGATCACCCGTTTGAGCGAAATTGGACAACTCACTGTACGCCCGATCAGTTCGGTGCGCGGGTTCGACAAGCTGGATCGCGATGCACTCGAAGCGGGGCGCCAACTCGGTGTTGATGCTGTGGTCGACGGCAGCATCCAGCGCGCTGGTGAGGATATTCGGGTGACCGTGCGCTTGTTGCGAGTGGCTGATGGCGCTGCCCTTTGGACTGACACTTTCAATGAGCGCTTCTCGGGCATTTTCGCCCTGCAGGATACGATTTCTGAAAACGTTATCACCGCGCTGGCCCTGCAACTGGGACCACAGGAGCGACAAGTCCTGGCCCGGGCGGGGGTCCGGGCGGGGACAACCAACATCGAGGCGTATCGGCTTTATCTGCAGGGCCGGTTCCACCTGGCGCGACTCACCCCGGCCGACCTGCAGGCCAGCGTGGGCTATTTCCGCGAGGCGGTGGCGCTGGACCCGAACTATGCCCGGGCCTGGCTAGGCCTGTCAGACGCCCAGTTCCGCAGCACGATCGCTGGCCAGGTGCCACCCCTGGAGTACTACCCTCTGGCCAAAGCGGCGGCACAAAAAGCACTCGAGATCGATCCATCACTGGCAGAAGGCCATGCGATGCTGGGCCGGATCGCCTTCTGGTTCGAATGGGATTGGGCGGCGTCGGAGGCCCACTTCAACCGGGCCATTGAACTGAACCCCAACGATGCCGAGAGCCATCTGGGTTACGCCCATCTGCTCTCCAATATCGGCCGGCATGAGCAGGCGCTGGTGGAGATCAGGCGGGCGCGCGAACTCAACCCTATGAACCCGGTGGCAGCCGCCCTGGAAGGAGGGTTCCTGATTCTGGCGGGCCAGCTGGAATTGGCGCTGCCGATACTGGAACAGGCGCGCGAACAGCATGGGGGCTTTTGGCTGGTCCGCAACACACTGGCCGCTGCCTACACGCGAGCGGGCCGCAACACAGAAGCTCTGGCAGAGGTACGACTGGCCCGCGAGGCTTCCGGAGGCAGTACCTGGGCTACAGCAAATGAAGTCGGAATTCTGGTTCGCCTCGACCAACGGGCTGAGGCCGAAGCGCTGCTGGCAGAGTTGGTGCTGGAGTCGACCAGGCGCTACGTGCCACCCTATGATCTGGCGATGGGCCTTCGGGCAATCGGTGATCTGGATGCAGCGATGGCCGCACTGGAACAGGCCTATGAAATGCGCGATCCGAAGTTGACGTTTCTCGGCGTCGGTGGCTGGGAAGAATACTTCAGGGACCGGCCCGAATTCATCGACCTGATGCAACGTATGGATCTGGCAAGGTTCTTCAAGTGACCAAGGCGATAGCGGGTTCGGGACTCAGCTTTACGCTGGCCGTTCTGACCATCCTCATAGGCACTTTTTCAGCACGTGTGGCTTTGGCACAGGCTACCGACCCAGCGGCGCCCGCCCCTTCGGGAAATGCCATCATCGAAGAAGTCGTGGTAACCGCCCGGCGCCGCGAGGAAAATCTGCTGGACGTTCCGCTGGCGGTAACCGCCCTGA
>JANOGQ010000554.1:0-2900 GCA_031406105.1 Lysobacterales bacterium
GATGGTTGGTTGGCTCATCCAGCAGCAGCAAGTCGGAGCGGCACATCAGCGCCTGCGCCAGGTTAAGCCGCATACGCCAGCCACCTGAGAAGCTTTTTACCGGCTGGCTGATCTCCGCAGCCTGAAAACCCAGGCCATCCAGCAGTTGGGCAGCACGGGCTTCTGCGCGGTATCCATCAATCGCTTCGAGCTGCTCCCAGGCCAAGTGCAGGCGTACATCATCATGTGACGATTCCGCTTGTTGCAGCAACTTCTGCACACTGCGCAGCTCGGCATCGCCATCCATAACGAAATCCAGGGCAGATTGGTAACCACTGGGGCTTTGTTGTGCAACATAGGCAATCGGGCAATTGGCCGGCAGACTGACCGAGCCGTAATCGGTTTCCAGCCGGCCCAATACCAGTTCGAACAGCGATGACTTGCCACAGCCATTGGCGCCGGTCAAACCCATTTTCTGGCCGGCATGCAATTGGAAACTGGCGCCTTCAAACAGGATGCGGCTGCCGCGCATGAGGCGAACATCATTGAATTGCAGCATAAGCGACTTGGGGCTCCGGGGAATTGCCCGCTATTATACGGGCTGTTGGCCCCTTGAGATCGCTGCTGATCCTGCCGCTACCAGGAGATTGTGTGATGGCCGCACTACCACGCTGGATGATCCTGCTGCTGCTGCTGTTGTTGATAGTGCTGGCCTTTAGAGACTGGGCCAGTCGTCCTGTGGTTCAGGCTGAGGGGCTGCGGCTGTCACAGATACCCAGGCAAGTCGATTTACAGCAGGCAGAAATTCGGCAACTGGGTGAATTCAGCCTGCAGCCGCGCGCACGTTTCGATGTGCAGGCGCGGGTTTTATCGGCTGAGCGCTATCGCCTTGGGCTCTCGGCTGACCTGGCTCCGCTGGACCTGGCACTGGGCTGGGGGCTGATGTCCGATCAGGCCATCATCGACCAGATCCAGGTTAGCCAGGGCAGTCGCTGGTACATCCTGCGCTGGCAACTGTCAGCTCCAGCTGATGAGCGCAGCATCATGCAAAGCAGTGGCAATATGCACATCATTCCAGCCGATGAGGAAGTTCGCGATCTGGCATTTTCCCTGCGGACCGGGGAATTTGTTGAACTCAGCGGCTATCTGGTTGATGCCCATGGCCCGGGTGGTTTTCGCTGGAGCAGCAGCTTGAGCCGCGACGATACTGGAGGTGGCTCCTGTGAATTGTTTCTGGTGCAGTCCATCCGTCGCCTGGCAGCAGCAGACGCGCCTGGCGCTGGTTGATGTTTTGCGATGATTCGGCAGATAGTTTTTGATGTCCTTTCGATGTAAGGCTATGATCCGCGTCAGAGTATTATTGTCCTTTGCTGATAACGGCAGAAGCGCATACAGAATCAGACATGGCTGACCCAGACCAGAGCAAAGCCCATCAAGCGCTAACCTTTATCGCGCCCTGCCGCGATCTGCCGGCCAGCGCACCCCTGCATTGGCTGGCTCTGGGCTGGCAAGACTTTTTAGCGGCAAAATCTCTCAGCCTGAGCTGGGGCCTGATCAGTATCGCTCTGTTTGCCCTGGTCGCATGGGCAGCCTGGATACTGGGGCGTTGGGTGTTGTTGATCAGTGTGTTGACCGGCTTTATTTTTATCGCGCCCTTGCTGGCCTTTGCGTTGTATTCGGTCAGCCGACAACTGCGGAAGGGGCTCAAGCCGACGCTCATTAATACCTTGCAGGCGGCGCGCGCGCCCTTTGCCAATTCTCTGGTGTTTGCCCTGGTACTACTGATCATATTCCTGCTCTGGGCCCGTGCGGGATCCATGGTCCACATTTTCTTTCCGGCCGATGGCAAACCAGGATGGTCGGATTTTCTGACCTTCCTGATGGTGGGTTCTGCCATTGGTTCTGTATTCGCATTACTTACCTTCGCCACCAGTGTTTTCTCCTTGCCCTTTATCGCCAATCGGCAGGTGGATGTGGTGACTGCGGTTGTTTCCAGCATCAACGCCGTGCTACGCAACAAGTGGACCATGCTCAGTTGGGCCTGTTTGATTGTCATTCTGACAGCAATCGGATTGGCCACGGCTTTGATCGGGTTTTCAGTGATCATCCCCTGGCTGGCGTATGCAACCTGGCATGGCTATCGGGCAGCTCTGGATGTCAGCGGATGGGCTACACTAGACTGATTGGAATTAATAAGAACGTACAGAAGTAGTTCAGAGGAAGAGCCGGAATGGCCAATTCGCATAGCAGCGCTGGCAGCAGAGCCAGTGCGGAACATCGACCTTCATCTTTGTTGTTCTGGCTGGAAGGCCGTGCCATCTACGATGCGGCAGGCATGCTGCCCATGTTTGCCATGCAGAGCCTGCTGCCCAAAGGCGATGGACACCCGGTGTTGGTATTGCCGGGGTTCATGGCCGGTGCACGAACGACTCAGCCGCTGCGCAGCCTCCTTGGGCAAATGGGTTATAAGGCGCATTGCTGGAAGCTGGGTTACAACTCCGGATACAGCCACCGATTGCATCAGGGCTTGCGGGACCGGGTAAAAGCGCTGGTCGACCGATACCATCAGAAAGTCAGTTTGGTAGGCTGGAGCCTGGGTGGTGTCTACGCCCGCGAAATTGCCCGGGAAATGCCGCAGCACATTCGCCTGGTCATCAGCATGGGCAGTCCTTTCCGGGCTGATCCGCACTCCACCAACGCGCACCGCGTATTTGATCTTGTAAGTTCCGTGCGATACCGCGATATGCCTGCCAGCATGCTGGAAAACATGGCAGAACCGCCGCCTGTGCCAACTACAGCTTTATACACGCGGGGTGATGGCGTAGTAGCCTGGCAGGGCACCGTGGAAATCTCAGATCGCTGGGATGTTGAAAACATTCATGTGGGCGGTGCGCACCTGGGCCTGGGTTTCAATCCCCGGT
>JANOGQ010000560.1:0-2887 GCA_031406105.1 Lysobacterales bacterium
GTGAAGTCGTTGATGGCAAGATCGACCGTGACGGCCTGGTCAGAGACCAGAAAGGGCTCTATGCCAATGGGGAGTTCAGAGCGGATTTGCGCCATCTCGCTCTTGAGATTGGCCCCGAGCTGGAGGACGTCGCCACCATCGCGCATGGCGATGGCCAAACCAACGGCGGGCTCGCCATTGACATGGAACAGCGGCAAAGGTGGATCCGAATAGCCGCGACGTATCGTGGCGATATCGCTCAGCGGTATCAGCCGGTTACCCACCGAGAGGTTGGTGGCTGCCAGGTCTGCCTCGGACTCAAAGGCGCCGGAAACTCGCAGGAATATGCGCTCATCTCCGGTCTGCAGGACGCCGGTTGGCCGCACGAGATTCTGCGCCTGTAATTGTGTAAGCAAAGCCTGGTAACTGAGACCGAGCCCAGCCAGCCGGGCAGTGGAGAACTCCAGGAAGATACTCTCGTCCTGGGCGCCGAGTACTTCGATTTTCGAAACGTCGGGTACCCGGAGTAGCTGTGAGCGCACATCCTCGACGTAATCACGCAACTCCCGGTGGCTGAAGCCGTCGGCCGTGAACCCATAGATGATGCCGTAGGTGTCGCCGAAGCCGTCGTTGAAGCCCGGTCCGACCACGCCCTGAGGCAGGGTGCCGCGGATGTCGCCGATATCTGTGCGCACCTGATACCAGATGTCCGGCACAACCTCAGCAGGCGTCGATGTCTCGAGATCGACGAAGATGGTGGTCACTCCCGCTGTCGTGTAGCTGCGGACCCGGTCGAGATGATCAGTTTCCTGTAGCTTGCGCTCGATCCGCTCCGTGACCTGCTTGAGTGTTTCCTCGATTGAGGCACCCGGCCAGGCCGCGAAAACGACCATGGTGCGAGTGGTGAAAACCGGGTCTTCTGCCCGGCCCAGCTGCAGGAAGGAACTTGTTCCGGCCACCAGGGCCGCGATCATGAAATAGACCATCAGCGACTTGTGCTGAATGGCCCATTCCGAGAGATTGGGGCCGATCACAGCGTGGACTCGCCAAGCAGCCGCACCTGTTGGCCCGGATGCAGTGCCTGCACTCCGGCCGTTACGACCAAATCACCGGGTTCCAGCCCACCCTCAACAACTACCCGCGTCGCGCTGTGGTTTTCAATGATGATGTTACGCAAGGCAACCGTGGAGGTCTCGCGGTCGACAACCCAGACCGCCGACTGGTCTCCCTGACGTACCAGAGCAGAACCGGGAACAGAAATCGTCGGAATGCTGTCGCTAACCATGCGCCCAACGACTGTTGACCCAAGCCGCAAACCGGCGGGCGGATCGATCAATCCTACGCGCACCCGGAACGTTCCGGTCACCGGATCGGCCTGCGGGGAGGCTTCGCGCACCCGGCCCTCGGCAGTGATGTTGGGATCAGTGGTCAGTGCGACCATGATTTCCGGGTTCTTTGGTGCCGAATCCTTGATCGCTGCCGACACATCGAATACCGCGTCGCGACCATCCTCACGGGCAATCTGCACGACCATGCGACCAGCGCCAACCACTTCGCCTGATTGCGCACCAATTGTCGTTACGATGCCTCCGGCATCAGCAACCAGTCGGGTATAGCTCAGGCGGTTCTCAGCCAGCGAAACGCTGGCCCTGGCCGATTCAACAGCAGACTCTGATACTTGCAGGCTGGCCGTAGCCTGGTCGAATGCCGCCCGGGAAGTGAGCTGCCGTTCGACCAGCGACTTCTGGCGTTCAAAATTATTACGCACCTCAACCAGCTGGCCGCGCGCCGCAGCGAGCTGTGCCCGTGTCGACTGCAGGCTGGTTTCCTCATTGTCGGGGTTGAGACGCGCCAGCAGCTGGCCAGGCTCCACCGTATCGCCAACGTCTACATTGCGCTCGATCATGCGCCCGTCGATGCGGAAGGCGAAATTCACTTCGGTCTGCGCCTGCACCGTGCCCGTTAGTGCCACCGTCTTGCCAATATCGCTCTCTTCGACGGTGATCACGCGCACCGGCCGGATCTCCGGAGGAGCAACTTCCTCAACCCGCTCGCACGCAGGCAGCAGCAGCGCTAATGCAAACAGGGCAATCGCCCCGGCTTTTTGGGTGATTTGCCCGGAGGAAACGATTGACATTTAGATGGCCTCTCGAAGAGTTAACACACGATTCTACATAATGCCCCCTTTCAGGTATACAGGATTGACACTCACTAAGTTGGCAGTTTTTTCAAACAGCCCCATGGACCGGCATTCACTATTGACGATCTGGCGGTACGAGGCTATCTTATTCTGTGGATTTCAAAGTTCGTCAAACACCGCGCCCTCGCGTTTTCAAATCACCGGAGATTCAAAATCATGCAAAAACTGTTCACGGCATTCCTGCTTTGCTTGCTGACGGCGTCTGTGTTCGCGCAGGAAGAGGATGTTAATACCACTTTCGATGGACTCCAGCGCGTTGAAAGTGCTCGTGTCGCAGTGGCCTATATCGACCCCGCAGCCGATTTCAGCGAATTCCGACGCGTTGCCATTCTCGATCCATTCGTCGCCTTCCGCAGCAACTGGCAGCGCGACCAGAACCGCAGTCGCAGCCGCAATATCAACAGCCGTGACATGGAGCGCATGAAAGGGGACGTGGAGCGGCTGTTCCGTGAGGTATTTACCCAAAGGCTGGAAGCTGCGGGTTTCCAGATAGTCAACGAAGCTGATTATGACGTGCTGGTGCTGCGGCCCGCCATCATCGACCTCGACATCGCAGCTCCAGACATACAACGGGCAGGCCGGACGCGCACCTACTCAGCATCAGGCGGTGCAGCAACCCTCTACCTGCAGCTGGTTGATTCAGTGAGTGGAGACGTAATTGGGCGGGCTATAGACCGCAACCGTGTCCGCAGTGCTGGCGGCACTGTG
>JANOGQ010000593.1:0-4362 GCA_031406105.1 Lysobacterales bacterium
ATGGCCGCATCAAGGGCAATCACCCCATCCGTGCGTCTTTCATCCGGCTGAAAAAACCGCTGGCCTATGATGCCCTGGATGGTGAACCGGTGGATCTGCTGTTTGCCATGACAGTGCCGGAAAACTGCGGCGACGATCATCTCAAGCTGCTGGCACACATCGCTGAATTGTTCAGCGATCCGGAATTGCTGCAACGCCTGCGTGAAGCCGACAGCTCGGGTGCTTTGCTCAAACTTCTGTCGGGCAAACGTTCAGCCAACGACTCAAGCATGAAACACTGAAGATAAAACTTGCTGAAGTGCAGCGCAGTAATCCTGCACCGATGGATTTCAGCGGATGAACTTGCAATACTCTGACCGGTGACCCGCTCCCTTACAGCCCTGGCCCTTTTTGAAGAACTGGCAGATCGCCTGGATTTGCGATGGGTGGATGCCATAGCGGATGCCGGTTGGCCAGCCATTTCTGCCAGCGATCTCAGTTCACGGCCTGCACTGGCCGGTTTCCTCAACCTGATACACCTCAACCGTATTCAGGTGCTGGGTAACGAGGAACTGGACTACCTGCACCATCTCAGCGACAGCGAATGCCTGCAGACCATCGACACCTTGTTGCAAGCTCATCCGCTAGCCATTGTGGTGGGTGATGGCCGGGCCATGCCGAAGGCCATCTGCGAGCAGGTTGATCCTACTCACCAGGTGGCTTTGCTGCAATCCAGCCTGCCCGCTCACGAGTTGGTCAATTACCTGCAATACCACGTGTCGCGCTTCCTGGCGCGCTCCACCACGCTGCACGGCGTATTCATGGAAGTCTTCACCATTGGTGTGCACATCATGGGTGATCCCGGCTGTGGCAAAAGTGAGCTGGCGCTGGAATTGCTCACCCGTGGCCACCGCCTGATTGCCGATGATGCGCCTGAGTTCACCCAGATCTCGCCGGAAATCATCGACGGTACCTGTCCGCCAGCCTTGCAGGATTGTCTGGAAGTGCGGGGCCTGGGTGTACTGAATGTGCGACAGATGTTTGGCGATGCGGCGATCAAGCTGAACAAGTATCTGCGCCTGATCATACGGCTGGAATTACCCGAACAATCCCGAACCCGCGAACGCCATGACCGCTTGCGCGGTGATACCAGTAGTTTGCGGGTGATCGAACTGGATATTCCGTGCATTACTTTGCAGGTGCGGGCCGGACGCAACCTGGCCGTCATGATCGAAGCTGCTGTGCGGGATTTCATGCTGAAATTGAAGGGCTATGACGCTGCCGCTGCCTTTGTCGAGCGTCATGCCAAGCTGTTGCAGGAAGACAGCGGGGGATTGCGCGATTGAGCACCACCAGCCACAAAGCGGCGAACACGGAACAGGCTTTAAGCGAGGAAGAGGCAGAACTGCCCGGCAGAACACAGGGGCGCCAGCAGCTGTTGGTGGTCAGTGGCCTTTCAGGCGGCGGCAAAAGTACCGCTTTGCATGCACTCGAAGACCTGGGATTTTATTGCGTGGATAACCTGCCGGCAGCCCTGCTGCCGGGTTTTTTCGAGCAGATACGCAACAACCCAGAGTTATATGCGCGTGTGGCATTGGGCATAGACGCGCGTTCGCGCGGCTCTGACCAGCAACGCTTGCCGGAGCAGCTGGACCAGTTGGCACAGGGTGGTTTGCAACATCGCTTGTTATTCCTTACCGCCGATACCCGCACGATCATCAAGCGCTTTAGCGAAACCCGCCGTCGCCATCCCCTGACTTTTGATCAGCAGGCCCTGCCCGCGGCCATTGAGCATGAGAAAAATCTTTTGCAGGCGCTGCAATTGCGGGCTGATTGGGTAATTGACACCAGTGATATCAACATTCATGAATTGCGCCAGCAGGTATGGAAATACGTGGGTTTAGAGCAATCCACCATGTCCATTGTGCTGGAATCTTTTGCCTACAAGCGCGGCTTGCCGCAGGATCTCGATTTCGTATTCGATACCCGCCATTGCCCCAATCCTCACTGGATTGACGAGCTGCGGGGTTTGACTGGCCTGGACCAGCCGGTAATGGACTGGCTGGACAGCGCAGAATCCATAAAAGCCCTGCGCAGCGACATCCTGGTCTTTCTGCAGCGCTGGTTGCCGGAGATTCGCGACGGCCAGCGCAGTTATCTCACCATCGGCATCGGTTGCACCGGTGGAAGGCACAGATCGGTCTATCTGGCGGAGTGGCTGGCAGCTCAACTGCGCCACGATTTCCACCAGGTCGAGGTTTACCACCGGGAGTTGCTCGGCCAATGAGCAAAGCACAGGAAATGCCTGAAGGTACTGGCAGCCTGGTTTCGGGCAGCCATGTTCCGGCAGGCACAGCAACCGGCCTGGTGCTGGTAACCCACGGGCAGATAGGCCGATCCTTGCTGGATGTGGCCGAGTTCATCCTGGAGGAGTCATTGGACCAAGTGGGCTTTGTGTCTTTTCGTCAATCGGCTATGGAACATACTGGCGAAAGCGATATCAGGCGCGCTATTGAAGCAGCGGATCAGGGCCAGGGCGTGTTGGTGCTGACCGACCTAGGGGGTGCCAGTCCGTTTAACCAGGTGCTCAGACTTATGCCATGCTGCCAGGCAGAAGTGGTCACCGGCCTGAATCTGGCCATGCTGATACGGGCCTGGAATTACCGTCAGCAAGCACCGCATCGGCTGGCTGAAATGGCCGCCGAAGGCGCCATTCGCGATATCAGGGAGTTTCATCCATGATTGAAAGCACCGTCACGATAGTCAACAAACTGGGGCTGCATGCTCGCGCTGCCTCCAGGCTGGTGAACTGTGCTTCCGGTTTTGCCGCTGACATACGGATCAGCCGCGGTACGCGTGAAATCAATGCCAAATCCATCATGGGTGTTTTAACCCTGGCTGCCGGCCGCGGCACCGAACTGAAGCTGCGTGTGGATGGCAGTGATGAAGAAGCGGCAAGCGCCGCCATCACGGCCCTGATAGCCGATTACTTTGGTGAAGGCGAGTAGATGGACCTCTGCCTGCAAACCCCTGCCCTCACAAGGCAAAGTCAGTCATGACGCTGGCACTGACCGGCTATGCGGTTTCCCGTGGCATAGCCATAGGCCAGGCACACCTGGCCGAACGCAATGAACTGGAAATCGGTGAGTACCGCATCCAGCCTGAAAATGTGGAAGATGAAGTCAATCGCCTGCGAGAAGCCATGGAGAGCGCGCGGGTGCAGTTGGTATTGCTTGCCGAGCGGGTGGCCCGCAGCGCCGGCACTGCTGCCAGCGAAATCATCCAGACCCATATCCTGATGCTGGCTGATTCATCCATCGGTGATGCGGCCGATCGCCGTATCCGCGAACAATTATGCAATGCCGAATGGGCTTTGCAATCCCAGCTGGAAACCATACTGGCTGAGTTCCGTCACATGGATGACGAGTACATCCGCTCGCGCGGCGAAGATGTGGCGCAAGTGATTCGCATGGTACAGACGGAGCTGGGCAAGGCCGGTACCGACCTCTCCTTTGATAATATTCCTGACCGCCTGGCCGATACCCTGGTGGTCACCAACGAATTGACCCCGGGCGAACTGGCCCTGCTACATGAACGCGGAGTGGCCGGCATCGTCACGGAGCATGGCAGCCCCCACAGCCATGCGGCCATTCTGGCCAGCAGCCTGGGCATACCCGCGGTGTTTGGCGTGAGGCTGGCACACAGCCTTCTGCAGGAAGGTGAAAACCTGATTCTGGACGGCAGGCTGGGCGTGGTCTATGCCGATCCGGATGAAGCTTTTATCGAGCATTATCATGAAATCGAACGCATTACTTCTCGTTTCCGCAAATCGCTGGATGAAATCCGCAGCAAACCGGCAGTAAGCCTGGACGGTCAATGCATCCTGCTGCAGGCCAATGCCGAGCGGGAAGACGAAATCCGCCACGCCGTGGAGCTGGCTGCTGATGGCGTGGGCCTGTACCGCACCGAATTCCTGTTCATGCGCGGCGAAGCTCCGGATGAAGAAACCCAGCTACACGAATATCTCAATGCCCTACATGCCTTGTCCGGAAAACCCCTTACCATCCGTACCATGGATCTCGGTGCCGACAAGACTTCCGAAGCGCTGGACTTCAGCCTGTTACGAAGTTCCATAAATCCTGCCCTGGGCTTGCGCGCCATAAGGTTGTGCCTGCGCGATACCGACCTCTTCAAAACCCAGCTGCGCGCCATCCTGAGGGCCAGCGCCACAGGCAAAGTGCGCTGCCTGATACCCATGCTGACCAGCGTGCATGAAACACTGATGGTCAAGTCATTGCTGGACGAGGCACGCGCCGAGCTGCAGATTCGTGGCCAGGCCTACGATCCCATGATGCAACTGGGCGGCATGATCGAGGTGCCCGC
>JANOGQ010000607.1:0-2804 GCA_031406105.1 Lysobacterales bacterium
CGGCCTTGCTGGCCTCGGTCATGTCGGAAAAAGGCGGTCAGGGCCGTCAAGACAGTAAAGGCCAGCAGCTCACCTGGAAAATCGACATACTCGATATCGAACGCGATTTCTGGCACGCGCTTTACGCGGCGCACAACGCCGCGCAGAAGGCAGATCGAAACGCTGCCATGGCTTCAATCAAGGCGTTGAAGTCCCGGGCTGATGACTGGGTGGAATTGATCCGCCTGCAGATCGGTGATCTCGCCGATGGGGAAGACCAGGTCATTGGCGTCAGGGCTTCGCCTGAAGACGCCCGCCTAGTGGTAAAACTGCAGAACCAGCTCGATTTTGCGCTTGCCGAGCTTGGCGACGAGGGAGTGCGTGGCCCCGGCGTGCTGAGTTGGCTGACTGACACCGGGCTGGCAATTTGGGGAGCGGAGCTCTACCTGGCGGAAGAAACCGCCTCGGTCGGCGGTGAGAAGGTAAGCACTTATCGCGCCGTCACGCTGGGCAAGGTTCTGCGCCTGGCCGCGATTCTGGCCGTTGGCTGGTTCCTGTTGCGCTTCATCTCCCGCCGCGTGCATGTTCTGGTGGCGCGTCGCCCGAACGTGGATCCGGGCATTGCCGAGGCCGCCCGTGGCTGGACCTTTGGAATTGGCCTGGCTCTGCTGGTGCTGTATGGCCTGAACCGGGTCCACATCCCGTTCACGGCCTTCGCGTTCCTTGGCGGCACTCTGGCCATCGGCATCGGCTTCGGCGCGCAAACGCTGCTGAAAAATTTCATCAGTGGCGTGATCCTGAGCCTGGAGCGGCCCTTCAAGGTCGGCGACCTGGTGGAAGTGGATGCCCTGTTGGGTACCATCAGCAGCATCGGTTTGCGCGCCTCGGTCATCCACCACTTCGACGGCACCGACACCCTGGTTCCCAACAGCAACCTGCTCGAGAACCGGGTCACCAACTGGACCTATGGCGACTCCGACATGCGCGGCCGTCTCGAAGTCGGCGTGGATTATGGCAGCCCCACTCGAGAGGTGTCACGCGTCTTGCTGGCGGTTGCCGACGAGCACGGCCTGGTGCTCAAAAACCCCGCACCCCTGGTCCAGTTCAGTGCCTTCGGCGACAACGCACTGCAGTTCAGCCTGCTCTTCTGGTGCGACGCGCGACGCGCGGGGCGCGATCAACTGGCCAGCGACCTGCGCTTCATGATCGAAAAGGCCTTCACCGAGGCCGGTATAGTCCTCGCCTTTCCGCAGCGCGATATCCACTTCGACGACTCGAAACCTTTGCGCATCGAGCTGTTGCGCGCAGCCAAGGACCCAGGCAAAGACACTTCTGCAAGCTGATGCGCTGGCCATGAAAATGTGGCTCAAAGCGCCCAATCCTCAGCGTTGCCAGCCAGCCCTGGCACTCCTCGCGTGTAGCCTGTTGATCAACACCGCGATGGCGGTCGAAATGGTGCCGGAACAGCCTGCACCAAAAGACACTCATCAGGACACATCAATCGCAATTGCCGAAAACGTGCAGGATGCTTTCTTGCTGCGACAACTGCTGAAGGGCCGGCAGTTCACTTTCTTCGGCCGGGTGGAAGGCGAGTTTGCGCTGTACGACATTCCTGTTTTCCTCGACGAGAACGACCTTGAGCTGCGGCGCTTCAGGCTGGGCCTGGCGGGCCTCAACCCTTGGTTCGAGAACATCTCGTACAAGGCCGAATACGATTACTCAGACGGCGAGAGCAACATTTCGGACGCCTACTTCACAGTCGATTTGGGTGGGCGGGGCTCGCTGACCATCGGCAACCAGGACGGCTCGCAGAGTCTGTCCGCAAGCACGGGTTCTTTGTCCCAATTGTTCATGGAATCACCGCTGCCGATCAGCGCATTCGGCCTGAACAAGCGCGTCGGTATCGCCTACGACCGCTTCGCAAAGCGCGCCGGTCTGCACCTGCTGCTGTTCGGACGGGATCTCAATAACTCGGACGCCGAAAACCGCGGTTTTGCGCTACGCGCTTACGTCAACCCCTACCGCTCGGCCGACGGAATCTGGCATCTGGGCGCTTCAGGCATCATGGAGAACATCGACGACTCGGTGCGCCTGAGGACCCGTCCCGAATCGCATGTCACCGACATCCGCCTGGTCGACACCGGAGTCCACGAAGATGTCGAGCGCAGCTCGCGCCTGGGAATCGAGGTGGCCGGGGCAAGAGGCAGTTTCACTCATCGGATGGAGCTGCTGGTGACCGAATGGCAGCGCCGGGAAGGCCCGCGCAATCGCTTCACCGGCGCGTATTTCGAAGGGGGTTATATGCTCACCGGCGAACTTTTCCGCTACCGCGACGGAAAATTCATCCGACCCGCGCTGGAGCAAGAAAGTGGCGCCTGGGAACTGGCCTACCGATGGTCCTGGGTCGATCTCGACGATGGTGATGTGCAGGGCGGCGAACAACGCAACCTGGGGCTCGCGCTCAACTACTACCCCGCACCGCAAGCACGCAGCCAGCTCAACCTGATCCAGGTAAATTCCGAGCAAGTAGGTGGCGATGGCTTACTGTTTCAGGTGCGCTTGCAGCTCAATTGGTAGAGGTCGGGCACGTCTGCACCCGACCGGCAAATACTCCAGCAGAGATCAGGGGAGTGGAAGTTCTTTTATGCAGTCGCGCCGTTGGCCTTCCGGCAACCGGCTGTTATCGAAGCGGCAAGCCATCCTTCGGCCAGCCAGTTCCGCCATTGCACCTGTGGCCTCCCAACCAGCCGCAATTTCCTCGGTCCTGGCGTTTTTATTCGCCCGCTCACCCAGGTTTACCGAGAAGGCCGCCAGGACCTCGCTTG
>JANOGQ010000609.1:0-2812 GCA_031406105.1 Lysobacterales bacterium
GTATTATTCGCGAGCATCAGTTGGGCCATGCCTTTTCGGAAGCCCTGCCCTTCACTGCCTTGCTGGTGGTGTTTTTCGCCATAGTCGGTGTAATCCAGGATCAGCAACTGATTCTGCCCCTGATCCAATACGCTTTTTCATTACAGACACACTCCCAGGTGCCCTTTTTCTTTGTTGCCTGCGGTCTGTTGTCGACCATAACTGACAATGTGTTTGTCGCCACGGTCTACATCAATGAAGTCAAACAGGCTCTGGATAACGGGCTCATCGCACGCGAACATTTCGAGTTACTGGCAGTGGCCATCAATACCGGTACCAATATTCCCTCGGTGGCTACACCTAATGGCCAGGCCGCTTTCCTGTTCCTGTTGACTTCGGCTCTGGCGCCATTGATTCGACTGGGTTACCTTCGAATGGTGATACTAGCCTTGCCTTACACCATCACCATGTCGGTCACGGGTTTGTTGGCCAGCATTTTTCTGCTGTGAATGCGGCGTCGCGAATCCAGGCGCAAGAGATGGAAAATCCGTGAGTGAGCCAAAGCCGAACCCGCGCACTGAGTTGTTGCGCAAGTCGCTCATCCTGCAGTTCAAATTGTTGGTGGATGGTTTTCGTGACGCGGCACTGATTCCGATTGCGCTGCTTGCCACCCTGATCGGACTGATGCGCGGCGGTGCAGATGTCGACCGCGAGTTTCATCGGGTGGTCAAACTGGGACGGCGCAGCGAACGCTGGATCAACGTGTTTGGGCATCAGCCACCCTTGCGCCGCAATCAAGCGGGCGGCTCGCTGGACGGTTTATTGGACCGGGTCGAGGAAGTTGTGATGGACCAATACCGCAAAGGGCGCAGCGAAGAAGAGGCCCGAGCGGCAATCAGTCAGGTTTTGAATGAATCATCCCTTGCCGAAAACTCCAGCTCCCACAAAGGCAGGTAAATCAGACGACGGTTTAGCCTGGCGCGGCTTAATATGAACCGGCGATGTACTGCGCCAGGTGTTCTACCTCGGCCTCTTTTTCCTGCAACATGTGCTTCACCAGATCACCCAGGGAGATGATGCCCACCATTTTCTCGCCTTCGGTCACAATCAAATGACGGCAACGACAGGTGGTCATGATTTCCATAGCGACATCCGGCTTATCTGAAATCGGTACCGTAATCAGCGGCGCCGACATGACATCACACAAAGGGGTGGTTGAGGAGGAACGGCCTTTGAGCGCTATTTTCCTCAGATAATCCCGCTCGGTGAAGATACCGCAGGGTTGATTGCCATCCTGGATGACGAGAGCGCCGATATTGGCTTGTGACATGAGGCTGATGGCTTCAAGAACCGATACCGTGCTTTTACTGGTCAGGACCGTCTTTCCCTTGCGGCCCAGGATATCTCTGATCGTGGACATATTTTTTCACCCGAAGGAAGGGATCACCTTTTGAGCTTATACCGGCCACGCAGAATTACAACGCCGTTGACGGGATCAGTCATGCCGTTCAGAGATTACGGTATATTCCGCTTCGATGTAGTCCTGCGACCCATCTCTGGCTTGCGGCTGCCCTTGTTGCTGCCTTGCTGGCTCGGGTGTCCTGCGGCCAAGCCACGCCATGCGCAGCCAGAAAACCAGGCTGAACAGGGCAATTGCTCCGGCTACAACGGCCAGTATCACCAGCCCGAAAAAGAATGCAAGCAGCAGCGATATGGTCGCTATGATGGCGGCAAAGATGCGGGCCAGTGGGTTGGCTGGCGTCTGGCTGATGTAGTATTTCATCTGTGCAGCATAAACCTGGGACAGCGGAGCAGCAAATCAATGTCAGCCATACTTTGCCCGCTCATTGAAGTGAGCGCTGCAGGCAAGGAAGTCATATTTGATCCGCAGGGCAAACGCTGCTACCTCATGCTGTTTGAGCAGGCGGGCGAAATTCTGGCTTATCACAATGTCTGTCCGCACCAGGGCCGAAATCTGAACTATGCCCCCGATCGCTTCCTGTTTGATCCCCAGGGACAGCTGGTGTGCCCCCATCACGGCGCATTATTCGATATCAACAGCGGCATTTGCCTGCAGGGGCCCTGCCAGGGCGCGGCCTTGCGTAAAGCGGCTGTGCATATCGAGCACGGAAATGTATTGCTGGCGGATGAAACTTTGTTGCAGGCCTAGTGGCCTGTAACAGTCAAAGTGGAAGTAGCATGGCAAAGGGATGGCGGTGTCTGGTGCCGGTCTGGAGTGAGGCCGATAGCCATAGCTATCGGCCGAATGAAGGCCAAGCCAGGTGCCGTCAGACCGAGCCAGGCGCTGCCGATTTGGCTGTTACAGTCCACTAACTGCTGCCGAACATCAGGTTGACCATGATCAGCATGGCAACGATGTAAACCACGCTCATGCCACTGCCTACCCGCAGGAAATCAGCCACTCGGTAACCACCCGGACCCATGATCAGCGCGTTGACCTGGTCAGTTGGCAGGATAAAGTGATTGGAGGCAGACAGGGCTACAATCAATGCGTACATCAGAGGATTCGCGCCAGTGGTCAGGGCAATGCTGACTGCAATGGGCACCAATATGGTCGTAGCACCCACGTTGGTGATCACCAGACTGAAAAAAGTGGCCATTAATGCCAATGCAACCTCAACAACAATGGGCGAAACATTACCCAGGTCCTGCATGATTTCCTGCGCTATCCAGGCTGCTGTACTGGTCCGTTCCATGGCCTGGCTCAGCGGAATCATGCTGGCCAGCAAAAACACCGATTTCCAGCTCACCGCATTGTAGGCCTCGTCTATTGTGAGTACGCCAGCCAATATCATGCCCATCGCGCCAACCA
>JANOGQ010000616.1:0-5340 GCA_031406105.1 Lysobacterales bacterium
CGGCTCACGGGTGGCCTGCGCTACACCGAAGACGACAAGGAGTTTTCGCGCCAGACCACGTCCAGCCACACGACGCCGGTGTCTTTCCCGGGTCCGGTATTCACCGATGAGGAGACCTTCGACGAAACTACCTGGAAGGCGGGAGCCGAATTCGACCTCTCCACGGACAACCTTCTCTATGCCAGCGCTGCCACGGGCTTCCAGTCAGGCGGGTTCAACAACTCCGCTGACGCGGTGACGGGCGGAGCCTCGTTTGACTCGCAAACCGTGACGGCCTACGAGCTCGGCTCGAAGAATGCACTCCTGGGTGGCAGCCTCATCGTCAACGCCGCGCTCTTCCACAACGATTTCGAGGACCTGCTCGCCAACGAGTTCGTCAACGTTGGAACGACCGTGTTGACGATCTCGACCAACGCCGGCGAAGCCACTGCGACGGGCCTCGAACTCGAGGCCAACTGGGCAGCGACCGACCGGCTGCTGCTGTCGGGGAACGCCTCGATTCTCGACGCCGAGTTCGGGCGCTACGTCGTCGCCGAGCCGATCACAGGGAAGCAGATCGACCTCGACGGCCGCTCCGTCGCGCTGATGCCCGAGTTCACACTCAATCTGGGTGGCCAGTACGACTTCGACCTCGGCAACGGGGCGCGCTTGACCCCTGCCGCCAACGTGTATTACTCGGGCGACTACGTGACCAGCGATATCGGTTACGACTTCTCCAAGCAGGATGACTTCATCAAGCTCGACCTGCGGCTCACTTACACGTCGCCTGACAACACGTGGTTCGCCGAGGTATTCGGCGAGAATGTCACTGACGAAGAGGTGCTCAATCGCACCGTCATCTTCGGCCAGGGAGCGATCACGCACAATTACGCGAATCCTGCGATGTACGGCCTGCGGATCGGGTTCCGGATGTAGAAGCCGGCTCGCTGCGGCGACTGTACTGGCCCGCCGACGCCACTCGTCGGCGGGACTTTTTGTCTTCCGGTGCGACATCCTGGTATTCAGCAGCTAATGGAACACGGCCGATATAGCAGTCGAGTGACATGGAAAAGTCGCGCGGCATATGTTCGCGTCGCAGAGGCACAGCGGGGGAAATGGGTACGTTTCCAGACATGACTTGACTTCGAAAGAGAGCCAGTGACTCTCTTTTCTCCTTGAGCAGGTTAGGGTTCAGATTGGCCAATTGTGCAACAGCTCAAGACCAATTGCATTCGAAGTACTTATTCCCTATGATCTTGCATCCCCCGAGGTGTGCAAAACTGCATTTCGGGTTTCCAGCAGCGTGGAACTCATACAGGTAAGTGAATGCCGGATCACCATCAAAACAAGCGACTCATCCGCCAGTATTTTGCTGCGATGGAGGCTGCCGGAGACGGCAACGCCGCCATCCTGCAGGCGTACATAGCTCCGGAATACCGGCTTTACGGCGTGTATCCGTTTAATGAACTGAGGGGTGCCGATGAAGTAAGCGAGCGGGTATGGCAACCGTTGTACCATTCCCTCACCTCGCTGCAACGACGGCAGGATGTGTTCATTGCCGGCAAGAGTGAAATTGATGGCGATAACTGGGTCATGAGCATGGGTCATTTCATGGGCCTGTTCGACCATGCCTGGCTGGGCATACCGCCCACCCACAAAATCGCCATGCTGCGTTACGCAGAATTCCATTGTGTTCGTGATAGCAGGATTACCCGCAGTGGCTTCTGGTGCGACATCATTGGCTTGATGATGCAGGCCGGCATCAACCCGCTGCCGCCTTCAACAGGCCAGTACTTTGTGTACCCGGGTCCTCGCACCCACGACGGCTTGCAGTGGGAAGAGCAGGATCCGGCAGAGGGTCAGAAAACCCTGGCCCTGATCAACCGAATGGTGGCCGACCTCAGTGCGCTGAATGTTTCTGGTAACGATCGTTGCCCGCCAGAGGTGCTGGCAAAAACCTGGCATAAGAACATGGCCTGGTACGGCCCGGCCGGAATCGGCGCGAGTTACACCATTGAACGTTACCAGCAACAGCACCAATACCCGTTTCGCGAAGGCCTGAAAGACAAGGTATTCAACGGTCACGTCTGCCGTTTTGCCGAAGGCAACTATGCGTGCTATTTCGGCTGGCCCAACCTCACCAATACCCCAACGGGCGGGTTTCTGGGTTTACCAGGTAACAACATCCGCGCCGACATGCGGGTGGTTGATGTTTATCGCCGTGAAGGCGACAAACTGGCAGAGAACTGGGTGCTGATCGATCTGCCGTACTGGTTGCTGCAGCAGGGGCTTGATATCCTCGGCCGGATTGAATCGGTTTCCTGATCGCGATCTAAATCGCCACCGACTATCGGCGACGAATGGCTGCGGCAAAAATACGGCCCAGCATGTCTCGTCGTGGCAACTGTTGGGATAGTGCTGTGGCAGAAAGCTTCTTTGCCACGTTGGAGTTCGAACTCATTGAGCAGCAGGTGTTCGCTTCCCGAGACGCAGCGAAATCTGCCATCTTCGAGTTCATTGAAGTGTTCTACAATCGCCAACGTGCTCACGAAACAATGGAATACAGAACACCCTTTCAAGTGGAACAACACTATCAAAAGGTGGCTTAATTAATGTGTCCGATAGCCTGGGTTAGCTCACTGTGACCCCAAATATTGGCTCGACAGATGTTGTCCTTAAACGTCTTTAGTACTCAGCCAGTTCTCCATTCGCAAATTCGGAACCCGAGAGAATTCCTGGGTGTTCGCCGTGACCAGGGTCAGTTCAAGAGCACGGGCCTGTGCTGCTATCAGCAAGTCATTGGGGCCTATAGGCGTACCCTGTGTTGCCAGATAGTTGCGAATCTGTCCGTAATGTCGGTCTGCTGGAGACTCCAGGGGAAGTACCTCCAAGGCAGAAAGTAACAGCTCAACCCGTTCGGCCAGTTTACTGGAGCCCTTTTTCTCCGCGCCGTATCTGAGTTCAGCCGCGACCACAATGCTGGTGCATACGCTGCCTTCACCCGCTGCAGCAATGCGCTGGGCCGCTTGGCTCTGAGGATTTTTGATCAGGTCTGAAACAATGTTGGTGTCAAGCAGGTAGCGGGGCGCCATTTTCAGAGATCCGGCTCATCCAATTGCGGCAAGTCCTCATCAATGTCGGGAAACTCCTCAGCCAGGGGTTCAAGGCTCGCCAGCAAAGCGAGCAGTTGCCCCTTGCGCACAGGCTCGATGATCAACCGGTCACCTTCTTTGCGCAGTATGGCTTCGTCGCCTTCGAGTTCGAACTCTCGGGGAATGCGCAAAGCCTGGTTCCGGCCATTGCGGAACAGGCGTACATGTCGTTCGGTTTCACTCATTTCGAGCACCTCTTTATAGGCATAGTCCTAGGCATATGCCATAGAATAAGCCTGGATATGGCCTGAATCAACTCATTTCAGGAGAGCTGTGTGTTAACGACCGCCCCAATTCCTGGGTGCCTAGAATCCGAACGATTTCGACTGTGTTTTCGTGAACACGGTAGTAGATGGAGTGCGCGCCGCAAACACTCCTTCGGTAGCCTTTCCTGATGTGCTCGACTGCTTGGTAGAGTTCCGGTGACCTTGCCAGTTCCTCAAACCTGTTGACGAGTCTTGTGTGGTGCAGACGGGCCTGTTGGGGGCCAAACTGCTGCAATCCATAAAGCGAAATCTGCAATAAGTCCTGTTCGGCGGCGGTTGTCAGCCGGTATTCAGGACTTGCTGGTTTAGGCATTCTGTTTCTTGTGCCGCATCTCTGCCTCGGCCCAGATGTCTTCAACCGAGCGATTGCCCAGTCCGCTCTTTTCGCCCTCAACCAGCGCGGCACGTATGGTGAGGATTTCTTCTTCACGGGCGACCCGTTCACGAATCAGGTCGCGCAATACCTCACTTTCATTACCGTAGTTGCCGGATTCGATCTGCGACTTGATCCAGGCTGCCTGATGTTCTGTCAACGAGATGCTTCGCTTCACCATTGCCATTGTTGGTCTTCCTGTGTTCATGTAGTCATACTTGGTAGTAAAGTTTACCACAGCGAAGACCGGTGCCCGGAATTGGAAAACGGGTTACTTTGAACATCTCTCAAAGCTCTGATTGGAGGACCCATGGTGGCCTGGAAATGGTTCCCTCAGGGTAGGAAATCACCGATGAATCCTGAAGGAATTATGCTTGACCAGCGTGTTAAGCCGAAGATGCCAGACCGACCTACCTCGACCAACAGGCGGCCACAGGAAATCCCCTGCTCGCCGACTGCTTAACCATTGCCGGGCACGCGCTTCGTCCATTGCCTGCGCGACCCCATGGACTCCGGCCTGCCGATATTTCGCCAGTACCTGGATTGCCCCGCCACCGACAAACGCTTCGTGGTTAACAGTTTGGATTTCAGGCGCCGCGAGGGCGATCAGTTCACTGAGAACTGGGTGTTCGTCGACATGATCCACCTATTCCGCCGGCACGGTGTCGACCTGCTGGCTCGCGTGCACTGCAACTGAGCGATTTTGGAGTACATGCTTCCCGGCGGATGGACAAAATTGCGCAGCGCGGCAGTGGCACTAGCCCCAGCCGAGTTCCCTGAGCGCCCAGGATGCATTCCAGATCTTCGTCATTCGATTGACCAGTCCGGCCTCGTTCATTTCGATGGCATAAACATAATGCGTTGACGTCGATTTGTCGGTTGCCGGTACGGGGCCGCCTTCGCCCGAGTGCCTGCCATTGAAAGTGGCAAAGAAAAGAGCTGTATTGTTCGACGCGTCCCAGGCAGAGGTGTGCAAATCGTAATTGCAGCCCGCCAACGGTCCACTGCCGAGGCCGGCCATCCATTCACAATAATTCTCGACCGTCGTAATGCCAGCAATCGGCTCGGACTGGGCAGAAAATGTCGCGCCATCTGCGACGTACTGTTTGCAGCCTGACCAGCCTTTCAGCCCCTCGCAAGCATGAAAAAATGCGCTTGCTGTTTCAAATGTATTCATGTCTGCCTCCCGGCTTTTGTTGTCAATCTGTAGTGCATCAAGTCAAGTCCGGGCTTCTTCAAATTTCACCCATGCTTCTTCCAGCTTTTCGATGGAAAAGCCCGGTTCCCTTGCGGGTTTAAGAACGATCGCCTCATTCGCGATCACCGTTTCAATCGCGGCCTTGAGCGCCGGAATAACGGCGTCGGGAATGACGAGCGCGCATCAATGACCCGCAATGGCAGGGTCCGGTACGAGTTGAAAACACCCTGGCGCAATGGCACGACGCACGTCATATTTGAACCCCTGGATTTTATCTCGCGGTTGGTTTCATTGGTGCCCAAACCGCGCATAAACCTCACCCGTTTCTATGGCGTGTTTGCACCCAATAGCAAGTATCGGGCAAAGGTAGTA
>JANOGQ010000630.1:0-6908 GCA_031406105.1 Lysobacterales bacterium
GTGGGCGATGACCCGCCGGAGTCCCTGGTTGCTAGCACGGCGGAAGAGTTTTATACACGCCGCAATGATGCCGATCAACTACGCTGGGTATATCGCCACATCCTTCTTTCCAGTGAATTTCAGACCACCTGGGGCGAGAAAATGAAACGGCCCATAGAAACGGTCGTGCGGGCGATGCGCGCTGCGGATGTCAATCTCAGCATCCGCGTTGACCACAGCACCAGCAATTCGATCATCAGTCGCCTGAGCGACACGGGGCATTTCCCTTATGACTATGATGCCCCTACCGGCTATCCGGATAATCGGGCCCAGTGGCAAGGCAGCGGTCCGCTGATCATGTCCTGGCGGGCCGTCACCTATCTGCTGCGGCAACCCACGATCGTCAATCTGGCAGCGCAAGCCAACCTGGGTATTCCCCTTACCCAGGACCGAACGCCCAATAATCTGGTGAATTTCTGGATGATCCGTGCGCTGGGCTATTCGCTGGAAAGCGACCAGACCAACCGAATTGTGAATTTCATCATAGAAAGCATAGGCGGAGCGGCAGCTACCCCCTTCGGCAACACAGACACAGGCGACTTCAGCCAGTACCAGAAAATTAATCGGGCAGTGGTGGGATTGATACTCATGTCACCCGATGCCATGCGTCGTTGAGGAAAACACATGAGCCGCCTGAACAGAAGAAATTTCATTGGCCTGAGTGGCGCTGCCGCAGTTGCGGCCGCAACGACTCCCCGGCTGTCTTTTTCCGCCGATATCTATGGCGATAACATCCTGGTGTTTATTTTCCAGCGAGGTGGGATCGATGGCCTCAGCTTCATGGCGCCCATGGATGGTCATCCGGATCGCGGTTTCTATCAGAGCCTGCGCAGCAATGGAACGCAGATACCTTCTGCCCAACTGCAAGCCATTGCAGGTGGCTGGGGGCTACACCCGGCTGCGGCGCCGCTGATTGATCTCTGGACCGACCAGAAGCTGGCCATCGTGCAGGCCACTGGGCTACCCATAGCCAATCGCAGTCATTTTGAAGCCGAACGCTACGTTGAACTTGGCACACCTGGTAATCGCTTTACCCATACCGGATGGCTGACCCGACACCTGCAAACGGCGAGAAATCTTCCGCCCAGCCTGGTGTTGCCGGCGGTGGTCACAGAATCCACTATTCGCCTGTCATTACTGAATGAGCCCTCTGCAGTAACGCTGCGCTATCCAGGCAATTTCGACCTCGACACAGGTAGTAATGACTACGAGGAGCTTCAGGAACAAGCCTTGCTGGATATCTACGCCATGGGCAGCTCCGATCTTGATGTCTCGGGAGCACAGGCTCTGACAGCACAGTCCATTGTCGAGGCCATTAACTGGAATGGTTATGTGCCGTCCCATGGCGCGATTTATCCCACGCGGCCGGATGACCCTGCCCGCCTTACCAGTTTTGCCGAACAACTGAAGATCATTGCAACCCTGATCAGGGAAGATGTGGGTTTGAGGGTTGCGGCAACCGACATAGGCGGCTGGGATACCCACAGTGCCCAGGGTAATAACGACAGCAACGGCGATTTCCACAAGAACGTAAGAGATCTCTCTGCGTCCCTGCTGGCTTTTATGACTGACCTGGACGTACCTTCACCCATCAGCGGAAAAACCTGGGCAGAGAGAACCACGGTATTGGTATTCAGTGAATTTGGCAGGCGCGTTTTTGATAATGCCGACGCCGGCACGGATCATGGCTCTGGCAACAACATGCTGGCCATGGGTGGTGGTGTGAATGGCGGGAAACTCTATGGCAATTTCCTTGGCCTGGCTCCTCAGTTCCTGTTCCAGAATGCCGATGTAAAAACCACCACCGATTTTCGGACAGTATTCAGCGAATGCCTGCTGAAGCGCTTCCATAACGACCAGATCTGGCAGATTTTCCCGGGCTATACCGCGGAAGAGTATCAGCCTTTAGGGGTATTCAGCGGGTCTCTGATACAGCCCGACTTCAATGACCCGGAAATCATATTCCGCAGCGGAGTGGAATAAACACGAAAGCCGCCTTGCGGCCTGCCGGGTGGGTCACGGAGCAGGAGGCCGCCTTGCGGCCGACCGGGCGGGTCGCGGCGTAGGAGGCCGCCTTGCGGCCGACCGGGCAGGTCGCGCGCAAGGCGCGCTCCTACACAAAAAAACGGCGCCCTGAGGCGCCGGTTTTTTTATAGCTGCTTAAAGACTACTGCTGTCAGATAAGGCGGCGTACCGCTACGAAGCCCATACCCAGCATGAGCAGTGCCATCAAGGCCATGCCGTATTGGTTAAGGGTTGGAATACCCTCGAAGAACACGGTGTTGGTGATGGTGCAGGAATTACCTGAGCCAGCACTGACCGACATGGGTGAACTACAACCATTGTCTACTTCCACAGCCTGATCAACGTTAACTTCATACGCATAGCAGGATCCGCCTGGCCATTCATAAGGAATAACCTTCACCAGGAACGCAGTGTCTCCAGAGCTTTCCAACCACTTGCAGAAAGTGTCGTCATCTGTATGGCCCATAGATCTGGGGCACTTGTTGGGGTAGACAATTTCTGCCGTATCGCAAACCAACACAATTTCAAACTCATTGGAAACATCGGTTGCACCGGAACTACCCGGGTACAGCCATTCTTTGGCGATAACCAGCTCTACAGCATCCGGCGAGTTGGAGATGACACAAGTGTTTTCATCCCCACCAGCAACCAGGGTGTAGAAACAGCCATCGTCCGAATCACTGCTGTCGGTGCTGGCACTGTCGCCAGTGGCCGAGTAATTGGCACTGTAGCCCGCAACTGGCCGTTCGGTGACATTACAATTCAGCTCACCTGCATCAAAATCAGTGACCACAAAGGTGACGCCAATGCCGTCTTCAGAAATGACTTTCTCTTGATCCAGGATCAGGCCGGTATCGCAATCCAGGTCAACCGTTACCTCACCCGGATTACCGTCAGTGAAATCTTTCAGCACTGTGAAGCGTGCATCACCGCCGAGGTTGACAGTCAGCGGCCAGCTCACCTGAGTATCGTCGTCGTCGCTATCACTGAACTCGCAGACCAGGGTATCGGACCAGCTATCGGCACCGGTTGGATCAGTGAAACCCACTGTTACGTTTATGGTGCTGCCACTGCCGATTGTTTCTTCAACAGAAGAAGTCAGGGTGAAGCCCTGTGTGCCAGGCGTGCCTGACTCCAGATAGCAAGTCTGCAATTTGCCGTCCTCGCCTTCGTTGTTGATCTCCTCGAATGCGAAGGAGAAGCTGGTGCTGCCACCCGGCGGTACTGACTTGGTTTGCGGAGTACCTGATGCAGGGGTAATTTCTACCTGCGCTTCCGGCTCGCGCACTTCACAGCTCAGGTTATAAATCGCGTTAGGTGGATTACCTGAAGGCTGATCAACTCCACCGTTCTGATAGAAACATGCGTAGGTGGCTGTAAAATTACCGGATTTGGCCGTATCGCAGGTAAATATAACGCTACTGGCGGCGCCTGGAGCTAACAGTATACCGCCGCTAATGACCGGCGCGACCGAAATTGCCCCATCTCCGGTCAGATTACACTCGAGATCCAAATCCTGGTCCTCTGGGTCGGCAGCATTATTGAAGAAGGTCAAGCCGGCAGTTGGGTCTGCATCATCCACAACCACATCTGCGCCACCGTCAACATCGATTGGTCCCGGAACTGGGTCTGATGCAAACACGGCAGAGCCAGCTTCAGGCACGATGCAGCCTATCGCATACGAGACCGGAGATGCTGGTGAAGCTCCATTGTGCGTACAGGACAGTATATTGTTGAAATTACCCTGCACACTGGCATCACAGGACACAGTCTTAATGGAGCCTGCCGAGCCCTGAAGGATGCTGAAGCCGCCTGCTGAGGTCAGGGTGATTTGTGAATCGCCCATCCCCATGGCGCAAGTGCCTTCCAAGGTAGTTGTGGCAGCGCCGGAATTGGTAATGGTCAGGCTCTGTGTTGGATTTGGATCACCCGCTTCGGTAACTTGCAGATTGATCGCACCATTTGCGGTTGGGTTACTGGAACTGAACGCGGGCTGTGGACCGGCGGTAATCTGGCAGGAGAGGTCATAAACCACCGGACTGGCCACATTCGCACCGTTATGTGTACAGGACATTGTGCCGGTATGGGTAGTGATTGTTCCCGCCGAGCTACAGGCCACCGTCACGGTGTCATTCAAGCCAGCACCCGCGGAATAGGCGCCATCGGTCACGGTAAACACATTGCCAGCATCGAGAGTTTCTGTACAGGTTCCTGAAAGTGTTCCAATCCCTGAGTTAGTTATGACCAGATTTTGCGAAGCCAAAGCAGCATTTTGAACTACTGGCCCAAATACGAATTCTGTTCCGCCACCAGCAGCCGGGCTGGAGCTGAAGACCGGTCCTTGGATATTCAGATTGGTGTCAACGGCGGTGATAAGAGTGAGCGGCACAATGTCTCCACTGCCGGAGACATTGCCGGCACCGATTATCACAGCGTCGATGAGCTCTGTGGGATCAGGTATTGCTCCAGGCGCTACGGTCAGGGTCAGGGTAGCCATGAAACCGCTGGTAAACGCGTTTTCTGAATCACCGGAAAAGTTAAGGCGGATCCTGCCGCCGGCGGCTCCATCAGGTTCGTTACAAATGGCTAACGCGGCGCTGATGCTATTTCCAGGACAACCGGCTGAGACATCAACAACGGAGAACTGCACGGGGTCTACGATTATGTCGATGGTCAGGCCACCCACAGCAGTCCCACCTGCCGTAAAATTCACCGGAACGGTGACCACTCCACCTGGACCTGCACTGGAGGGTGATGGGGTACCCAGAGTGACCGTCTGTGCGAGCACGTGCGGCGAGCCCAGCAGTAAACCGCAGAGCAATATGGTTTTGTTAAAGGTTTTCATTTCACACTCCAAAAGAGAAATTTCTTCGTTATCGCCAGTTGGCTTTTGGTGTTAATGCTTCGCTTATGCACTTTTGTAATCCCAAACTCTAAGGTATCTTGCCGATCGCGCAAGTTGCGTCAGCAATAGTGACAGCACCACTATTGTTACAGTCGGGTTGGCCTACCGCCAAGGTGCCATTGATCTCACCAATAATATTGGTGGCGTCGGCGATGCTGATTCCACCGACACCATTGGCGTCGCCGATCAACAAAGGCCCGACAGGTGTGGTGCTATGGGATTCGTAGGCATCGAAGTTGGCATGACCGGAATGTCCGCCCAAACCAGCAGGCAGCCCAAGTCTCACGGCTTCAACCGCTCCCGTAGCCGATGCATAGGTGCCGGTATTGGCTGCGACTGTGGCGTCGGCATTTACCCAGAAACGGGTATTGGCACCGGATACGTACTCAATTTCAACCAAATGCCACGCCCCCGCAGCAGCTGGTGCAGTGCCCAGTACCGTGCCAGAAGTGCTATGAAAGTCCAGATTAGCCCCATCGTAGCTGACCTTCACCAATTGCCCTGAAGGTGCTTCATTGGAGTAAGCCACGAAGAGGTCAGCTGCCGCACCACCAGTCAGGGCTGGCCGCACATAGAACCGTGCGATAAAAGTTGTATGCGCGCTTGGACTGTTGTCTTGTACGTGGCCGGTGCCGGTTGCCCTTAATCCACAAAGCTCGGTAATTCTCGATTTGGCTTCGTTAGCTGCCGCACTTGTAGGTGGTGACTCAGCTACCACGGCACCGGAACTTCCACCGTTCCACTGAGCCATGCTGCAAGCAAACCCGCTGGCAGGTATCATCAACAACACCAGGGCTCCCAACAAAAGACGTTCCGTGTATTTCATCATTCGGGCCTCGCTATTTTTGTAATCAAAAAAAACACCGGTTAGGCGATTCTACAATCATTATTCCATTTAGTCGACAATTCTTTACAATGCCCGGCAATTAACTCCAGCGCAGACTTTTACAGGAAGAACAGGCATAATCGGCCACCACAATTTCTTTAACAAACCTTGGGAGTACTTGATTCATGAGCTTTAGTCGCAGCTGTTCCACACTGGTCCTTTTCGCTGGCTTGTCACTGGCAACCGCCAGCCTCTTCGCGGAAGAGGCCGCAAGCGTGGAAAAACCCTCGTTTTCAGCTTCGCAATCCGTACAGATGACGGCCACAGTAACGGCTATCGACATGGCTACCCGCGCGGTTACTTTGCAGGGTGAAGATGGTGAAACCCAAACGATTACCGTCGGCGAAGAAGCGCGTAATCTGGCTCAGGTCAAGCCAGGTGACGTGGTAACCGTCGAGTTTGTTCGCGGGCTTGATGTTCAGGTGTTTGCTGATGATGGTTCGGAACTGGGCAGCGGCGCTGTTGAAGCAGCAGGCCGTGCAGAAGAAGGTGAAATGCCTGGCGGCGTAATGGTTCAATCCGAAGTCATCACAGCCCGCGTGGCGGCCATCAACCTCGATAACAACACCTTCAAACTGCAATGGCCCGATGACTCGGTAGAAGAATTCGTGGCGCAGCACCCGGAAAAACTGCGGCTCGCGGCAGTAGGTGACATTGTGGTAATCACTTACACCCAGGCGGTCGGGATTCTTGTCGAGCGTCCGGCTGGCGAATAATTCACCTGTCAGTTGTTTCAAAGGGCCCGCTGATTGCGGGCCTTTTTTTTATGGAACAAGCCGGAGTCAGTACTCGTCGTTCTCATCATCTGGCGCTTTTGGCGCCGCTTTTGGCACCATCACAAATCCAAAGCGATTCTCAAAAACCAGCTCAAAGTATCGATCGTAGTCGGACCGCTGCTGGGGAAAGAAGCGTTCATCCGGATCGTAGGAAAACACCACGCCGCGGATGCCCCGCTCCTTGAGCTTTTCTGCCATAAGTTCGGCGGGGACAACTCGCCACGCACCCGAGCCCTCGCTGTGATACTGCAGGTAGTGCCACCAGGCTTGTGGTCCG
>JANOGQ010000636.1:0-9907 GCA_031406105.1 Lysobacterales bacterium
CCAACTTTCGCTGATCCGCTTGCAATTGCTGGCTGATTCGCTGCATGAGGGCCACCTGCCGGATCGCCCTGATAGCCTGGTTAGCGACATCGTGCACGTTGGTATTGGCGGTTCGCTGATGGGTCCGCAACTGCTGTGCGCAGCCTTGCCAACAGGAATCGCTGCCCCGGCCGTGCATTTTCTCAGTTCGGTGGACGCCTTTGATCGGGAACGCCTGCTATTGGATCTGGACCCCGCTACCACGGTTATTGTGCTGGTTTCCAAGAGCTTTACCACCAGTGAAATACTGGCCCACGGCCGGCGCTTGCGCGACTGGATGCAGCAGGCTCTGGGCGAATCCGCAAGCAGTCAGCGGCTGATTGCCGTCACTTCAGCGCCGGCCAGGGCGGTCGCTTTTGGAGTACCGGAAGATCAGGTATTGGCTATGGGTGAATGGACAGGGGGCCGTTATTCCATCTGGTCACCAGTGGGTCTGACTGTGGCAATTACCGCAGGAGCAAATATGTTCGCGAGTTTCTGCGCAGGTGGCGCAGCCATGGACCAGCATTTCCGCACCGCCGATGCAGCCGATAATCTGCCCCTGATACATGGCTTGTTATCGGTCTGGCATCGCAATATCTGCGGCTATCCTGCCCGTGGGCTGATTCCCTACGACAGCCGCTTGCGCGGAATGCCAGGCTGGCTGCAGCAGTTGCAGATGGAGTCCAATGGAAAATCGGTGACTCTGGACGGAGCCAGAATGACGCTGGAAACGTCGCCTGTCGTACTCGGCGATTGCGGAACCGATGCCCAGCATGCCCTGTTTCAGGCATTTCATCAGGGCACTCAGGTAGTTCCGCTGGATTTTATCGGCGTGGTGCGGCCAGCCCACCAGGATCATTGCGCCCAACAGGATTTGCTGTCGCACCTGCTGGCACAAGCCACAGCACTGGCTTTTGGCCGGAACGAAACTGAAACCCGCGACATGATGCAGATGGAGGGAAAAACAGCCGGACAGATCGAGTTCCTGTTGCCGCACCGCCGCATGCCAGGCGAGCGCCCTTCATCCATCCTGATGCTGGACGAGTTAACAGCCGAAAACCTTGGGATGATGCTGGCACTTTATGAGCACAGCATTTTTGTGGAAAGCGTGATCTGGCAGATCAACGCCTTTGACCAGTGGGGGGTGGAGCTGGGCAAGGTATTGGCCAGCCAGATTCAGTCAGCCATGGGCTCCAGTGACAACGCAGATAGCCCGGAACTGGCCAGTCTGCAGGGATTGATGAAACACATCAAACAGCAAAGCAAGCAGACAGGGTCTGAATAGAATGGCGCCGAATAATCAAGCGCTGAACCCAGCAGACTTAGCGCAGGCTTGCCTATTTTTTGATGGCACCCAGAATGCCGCGCATGATTTCCCGCCCCAGGGTGGTGCTCATGCTGCGCAGAAAACTCTTGACCGCCGCTTCAGTGGAAGACTGTCGGTTGCTGCTGCGTTTACTGACTGGCTCATGTTGATCTTTAGCCTCGGCTTCAGCTCTGGCATCAGCCTGCTTGGCAGCTTCTTGAGCGCGTGTCATCAGCATTTCGAAGGCAGAATTCCGCTCCAGCATTTTGTCGTAACTGGCACCCATCGGGCTGCGTGAACGGACTTCAGCACGTTCGCTGGCGGTAATAGGACCTATGCGTGAAGTGGGTGGCCGGATCAGGCAACGATCGACCATGCCAGGCACGCCTTTGGCCTCCAGCATGGAAACCAGCGCTTCACCCACGCCCAACTCGGTTATTACCTTTTCGACGTCGATCGCGGGATTGCTGCGGAAAGTCTGTGCAGCTGCACGCACCGCCTTCTGGTCCCGCGGTGTATAAGCACGCAAAGCATGCTGGATTCGGTTTCCCAGCTGGCCAAGCACCGAATCCGGAACATCCAGTGGGTTTTGCGTAACGAAATAGACACCCACACCCTTGGAACGGATCAACCGCACCACTTGCTCAATCTTCTGCAGCAGCACGGGTGGAGAATTGTCGAACAAAAGATGTGCCTCATCGAAAAAGAACACGATGCTGGGCTTTTCCGGGTCGCCCAATTCAGGCAGATTTTCCCAAAGCTCGGACAGTAGCCAAAGCAGAAGAGTGGAATACAGTCTTGGTTTGTGGATCAACTGGTCTGCCGCCAGAATGTTGATAAGGCCTCGGCCGTTCAGGTCTCGTCGCTGCAGATCACTTAACTGCAGGGCGGGTTCACCGAAAAACTCTTCCGCACCCTGTTCATCCAGCACCAGCAGACGGCGTTGAATGGCTGCCACGGAAGCAGCGCTGACATTACCGTATTGGGCTGAAAAATCTTTTGCGTTTTCGCTGACAAAATGCAGCAAAGCGCGCAGATCTTTGAGGTCCAGCAACAGCAGCCCCTGCTCGTCTGCAACCCGAAACGCGATATTCAGAACGCCCTCTTGTGTGTCATTCAGTTCCAGCAGGTTGGCCAGCAGTAAAGGACCCATCTCTGAAACCGTGGTCCTGACCGGATGCCCGCTTTTACCAAACACATCCCAAAAAACCACAGGCCAGCCTGCGGGTGTGAAATTTTCCAGGCCTATTGCTTTGACACGCTCATCCACTTTGGGATGCGGGCTGACAGGCTGTGTCAGTCCGGCCAGATCACCTTTTATATCCGCCAGGAATACCGGCACACCGATGGCAGAGAAGCCTTCGGCCAGGATCTGCAGAGTGACGGTTTTACCCGTGCCTGTGGCACCTGCAATGAGGCCATGCCGGTTACCAAAGCCCGGTAACAGATATTTGAGTTCGGCGCCTTTGCCGATCAGGATAGGAGGTGTATCAGTCATGCGAATTTCCCGGAGACCCTGGATGAGTTAAGCCTACCTTATTTGCACTGATTAACGACAGACTTGTCGACCTTGAAATTGGCAATTTGCTGACAGTGTTTCTTCCTGGGTTTCTTCTCGGGCTTTTTTCTGGTCATGGGAGCAGTTAAGCTTCCGCTTTCATTTTATTCACAAAAGCTGCCAGTGATTTAGCGCTGGCAGAAAGGTAAATTCACGAATGTCACATATGCTTTACAACCCAGCCGAGCTGGAACTGTCTGTCCAGCAGCAGTGGGATGAGCAGGAAGCTTTCCGGGCCGATGAATCCGCCGAGGGCGAAAAATACTATTGCCTGTCCATGCTGCCTTATCCCTCCGGTTACTTGCATATGGGGCACGTACGCAATTACACCATCGGCGATGTGATCAGTCGTTATCAGCGCATGCGGGGACGCAATGTGTTGCAACCCATGGGCTGGGACGCCTTCGGCCTGCCGGCGGAAAACGCTGCCATCAAAAACAATACGGCCCCCGCGAAATGGACTTATGCCAATATCGGACACATGAAAGCCCAGCTCAAACGGCTGGGATTTGCGTATGACTGGTCACGTGAGTTTGCCACCTGCACCCCGCAGTATTACCGCTGGGAGCAGCTGATGTTCACCCGCCTGGTGCGCAAAGGCCTGGCCTATCGCAAGGATTCGGAAGTGAACTGGGATCCGGTGGATCAGACGGTTCTGGCCAATGAACAGGTGGTTGACGGTCGCGGCTGGCGTTCCGGAGCGCTGGTAGAACGCAAATCGATACCCCAATGGTTTTTACGCATCACCGATTATGCCGATGAATTGTTGCAGGGCCTGGATCAGCTTGAGGGTTGGCCAGATTCGGTTAAAACCATGCAGCGCAACTGGATTGGGCGGTCCGAAGGCGTCGAGTTCCGCATGCCGGTGTGTGACGAGCATGGAGTTTTACAGCCCAACCTGACCGTGGCGGTTTATACCACCCGACCGGATACCGGATTTGGCCTTACCTATGCTGTGCTAGCACCGGAACATCCCTTGGTCGCTGTGATTACGACGACAGCACAAGCTGAAGCGGTAAAGGATTTTGTGGCCAGCGCCCATGCCGCCAGCGATGCCGAGCGGCTGGCACTGGAAGGCAATTTGCAGAAACGTGGTGTTTTCACCGGAGCCTGGGTGCTGAATCCCTTTACCGAAAAGCCGGTGCCGGTTTTTATCGCAGACTATGTCCTGATGGGCTATGGCACTGGCGCCATAATGGCAGTACCTGGTCAGGACAAACGCGACTGGGATTTTGCCATGAGTCACAATTTGCCCATCCTGCGCACGGTACAGGCACCCGAAGGCTGGGAAGGCGATGCGTGGACGGGCGATGGGCCGGCGATCAACAGCGAATGGCTCAATGGCCTTGCAGTGAATGAAGCTAAAGAACAAGCCATCAACTGGCTGGAAGAACAGGGCCTCGGACAACGCACGGTCAATTTCCGTCTGCGCGACTGGGGTGTGAGCAGGCAACGCTATTGGGGTTGCCCGATTCCGGTCATTTACTGCGATCAATGCGGTGCAGTCCCGGTTCCGGAAGACCAGCTGCCGGTGGTATTGCCGGAAAATGTACAGTTTATGGGCGTGCAATCGCCCATCAAAGCGGATCCCGAATGGCGCAAGACCCTTTGCCCTGAATGTGGGGCTGCGGCCGAGCGAGAAACCGATACTTTTGATACCTTCATGGAGTCGTCCTGGTATTACGCACGATATTGCTGCCCGGCTGGCGAGCCTTTGGACGAGCGTGCTAATTACTGGCTGCCGGTGGATCAATACATCGGTGGTATAGAGCACGCCATCCTGCACCTGATGTATTTCCGCTTCTATCACAAGCTGATGCGGGATGCGGGCCTGGTGCAAACCGACGAACCGGCAACCAGGCTCTTGTGCCAGGGCATGGTAGTGGCAGAAACATTCAGTCGTATCGGTTCAAATGGGCAGCTTGACTGGGTCAATCCGATTGATGTGGAACTGGAACGCGATGATCGCGGCAAGATCATTGGCGGAAAATTGCGCTCCGATGGCTCGCCGGTGCAATTGGGTGCAGTGGAGAAAATGTCCAAGTCCAAGAACAACGGCGTTGATCCGCAAGGCCTGGTGGATCGATATGGTGCCGATACAGTGCGTCTGTTTTCCATGTTTGCAGCACCGCCAGATCAGTCACTGGAGTGGTCTGATTCCGGCGTGGAAGGCTCCTTTCGTTTTATCAAACGCCTGTGGAGCCTGGTTACCAGTCATGTAGAGCGGGGGCCGACAGTCGGCCTGGAAATCGCGACGCTGACGGATAGCCAGAGAGAAATGCGCCGTTTATTGCACGATGCCATTGCCAAGATTTCGGATGACGTTAGCCGACGTTATACCTTCAATACAGCCATCGCGGCGATCATGGAATTTTGCAATCACCTGGCACGTTTTGATGACCAAAGTGAACAGGGCCGGGCAGTGCAACAGGAGGCTTCGCTGGCGGTAGTGCGCATGTTGAACCCCATCATTCCACATGTTTGTGAAGTCCTTTGGAAAGCCCTGGGCGAGAACACCCCTTTGTATTCTGCTGCCTGGCCTGAGGCGGATGAAACGGCCAGGAAAAAATTGCAGCTTGAGCTGGTCATCCAGGTTAATGGCAAAGTCAGGGGGCGCCTGGAAGCCAGCCCTGGTACTACCAAAGAAACTGCACTGGAGCAGGCCATGCAAATCGAAAATGTCAAACGCTATCTGGACGGGCTGAGCGTACGCAAAGTCATACTGATACCTGATCGCCTGCTTAACATTGTGGTGGGCTGATGAAATTGTTGCGCCTGACGCTGCTGCTGAGTTTTTCCATACTGCTCAACGCCTGCGGTTTCCAGTTGCGGGAAAATGCAGAATTGCCCGCGGAAATGCAGAATACTCAGCTGCTGGTTGCTGATGAGAACAGCCAGTTAGCCCGGCGAGTGCGGGTGCAGCTGGAGCAGGCTGGGGTAACATTCGTGGACCAGCAGAACGCCACGGCGATCCTGGAAATACCCAAAAACGAAGTGCTCACCGAAGTGCTGTCCATAGGCGACAACGCTCGTGTGCGTGAGTACCGTGTTACGCATACAGTGCAGTTCAGGCTTACCGATCCGCAGGGTAAGGAGCTGGTGCCACTGCAAACCATGCGCCAGAGCCGTGAAATCAGTTTTGACGAACAACAGATTCTGGCAGTGTCGCGGGAACAGGAATTTGTCCGGGAAGATCTGGCCAATACCTTATCCCGGCTGTTGATTTCCCGCCTGGAAATAGTCGGCAGTCAACCTTGATCTGCAGTCAGCTATCCAGCCAATTGCCCAGCAGTTTGCGAAAGCTGCTTTGAGCATACGCCCTGAAAACCTGCCCCGAGCCCTGGCCAAAGGTTTGCGGCCACTGTATCTGCTGGCGGGTGCCGAACCACTGTTGATTCAGGAATCGCGTGATCACATCCTGATGGCTGCGCGTAAACAGGGTTTCCTGGAACGACAGATTTTCCAGGTGGACAAAATCTTCGATTGGCAGGCCCTGCAAATGGCCGGCATGGAGCAGTCATTGTTTGCCAGCCGGAAAGTGATAGACCTGCGCATACCCACCGGCAAGCCGGGTCTGGAGGGCAGCAAATATTTTGTTGAATACTGCAAACAGCCTGATCCGGATGTGCTGTTGATCATCAGCTGCGGTGCCTGGGATACGGCTACTCGCAAAACCAAGTGGGCAAGTGAACTGGCCCGAGTGGGCGAGTTGGTGGAAATCTGGCCGATCAAAGCCAGCGAGCTGCCCGGCTGGATCGCGCAACGCCTGCAGGCAGCAGGCCTGCAAGCAGATGCCGAGGCGGTGCGGCTGCTGGCAGATTTTGTGGAAGGCAACCTGCTGGCAGCGCAGCAGGAAATCGACAAAATCAGCCTGTTGAATTCAGGCTCACCGATCACCGCTGACAGCATACGCCATGCGGTCAGCAGCAATGCGCGTTTTGATGCTTTTCGACTGGCCGAATGCCTGATGCAAGGCAAAGCTGCCGATTGCTTGCGCGTCGCCGCTGGGCTGCAGCGAACCGGCGTGGCCATTCAGGCTGTCTCGGGCGCCCTGATCTATCAGCTGTCACAAATGGAAGGGGTGCGCGCCAGCATAGCTGCGGGCGCCTCAGAAGATAGCGCCTTTGGCCGTCACCGGGTATTCCAGATGAACCAGCCGCTGATGCGGCAGGCATTGCGACGAATACCTGCCAGAACCTTGAGTACAGCTTTCAGCATGCTGGCGAAAATAGACCAGCAGAGCAAAGGCCAGCAAAGCGGAGACCCCTGGCAAACGCTGAATCAGATGTTGCTAAGCCTGGCCCTGGCTGGCCCGACAACAGGCAAAAGCCGCAGCGGTGGCCAGGCCAGCAGCAAGCGAGCAGAGGCGCAGTGATTGAGCCCCCGGCAAGCATGCTGGCCATTTTTGGTGGGACTTTCGATCCCGTTCATTTTGGCCATCTGCGCGCTGCCGTAGAAGCAAAAGAAATTTTGCAGTTGCACAGCCTGAGCTTGTTACCGGCCGGCAACCCGCCTCATCGCAGTGGCACCTTCGCATCCGCAGCCGATCGACTGGCTATGTTGCAACTGGCTGTTCAGGATTACCCGGATCTGCATGTAGATGCCAGGGAGGTGCAGCGCGCAGGGTATTCCTACATGGTCGACACGCTGTCAGAGTTTCGTGCTGAAATTGGTCCCGAGCGGCCATTGGCGCTGTTGCTGGGGCAGGATGCTGTCAACCAGCTGGATAGCTGGATGCAATGGCGCAAGTTGTTCGGCTTGGCTCATATCATCGTCATGCGCAGGCCTGATGCCGGGCATGAGTATTCCGCTGCGCTTTTGGCAGAGATCCAGCCACGTTTGAGCACTCAAGTACAGGCCCTGCAGCAGCAGCGCAGCGGTCTGGTGCTTCCTGTGGAAGTGACCCAGCTGGCCATTTCTTCGACCGATATACGGCAACGCCTGCAGCAGCGCAGGTCCTGTCGTTTCCTGCTGCCCGAGGCAGTAAATGCCTATATCCGGCAAAATGCTCTATATGGTGCTCTGGCTGATTGAGCGGGCTGGCCCAATATTTATTTTTGCGGGAACCGGATCAAGGGTCTAGAATTCAACAAAAGATGCTCCGGATAATTCAGGGCTTTTCTACAACTCAGCAAGGTGAATGATCTATTGACTAACTCTGGCGAACCCTCATTCCAGGAACTCCGGCAACTGGTGCTCAGTTCACTGGAGGATTTTAAAGCTGTCGATATCCAGGAAATCGACGTCTCTGCACAAAACTCACTCACCGACTTGTTCGTACTGGCTTCTGGTACCTCCAGTCGCCATGTGCAATCCATGGCTGAAAACCTGGTGATCAAAGCCAAGGCAGCAGGTCATCCGCCGCTGGGTATTGAAGGCGAAAAGGAAGGTGATTGGGTACTAGTGGACCTCAACGACATCATTGTGCATCTGATGCAACCCAAAACCCGTGCATTTTACAATCTTGAAAAACTCTGGGAAGCCGGTTCAATGCGGCGCAGCAGCGCTGCGTCTCCTTCCTGACCGGGTTTCGCCAGACGCATGCGCTTCAGCGTTGTAGCTATCGGACAGCGCATGCCTGATTGGGTGGCGCGTGCATGGGGTGAGTACGCCAAACGTTTTCCGCGCGGGCTGGAACTGGAATTGAAAGAGTTACCTCTGAGCCACCGCAACCGCTCCAGTAAAGCGCAGATCCTTCGCGCCGCCGAGACCGCCAGCCTGTTGGCCGCAGTGCCTGCCAACAATGGCCTGATTGCCCTGGATGGCGGAGGGCTGCAATGGACGACTCTGGAACTGGCCGAACAGATGAAGCTCTGGATGCAGCAAGGCAGGGATGTCTCGTTTCTGATTGGTGGGCCGGATGGCCTGGATGAGGTTTGTTTGAAGCGCGCCGATGCGCATTGGTCATTGGGTAAATTGACCTTGCCTCATATGCTGGTGCGGGTGATCCTGGCCGAACAGTTGTATCGTGCCTGGTCCATCACCCAAAACCATCCCTATCACCGCGAGTAGTCAATTTGTCGCAGACAGCAGCACAACATCCAGCCGAGCAAGTCCCGGACCAATTGATCCTGGCGTCTGCTTCGCCGCGTCGGCGTGAGCTGCTCAAGCAACTGGGGTTGCGTTTCCGTGTGGAAATCAGCGACATTGATGAATCCACACTGGCCAATGAATCGCCACCAGATTATGTTGGCCGCGTTGCCGGGGCCGAAGCGGATCCTCTCCTCCTCCTCCGCGAGCTGGCGGAGCAGCTCGGGGCGGTGCTTTGGCTCCGCGACCTGAAGGAGGAGCGCATCGTCTACGTGAGCCCGGCCTTCGAGAAGGTCTTCGGACGGACGGCGCAGCAGCTCCTGGCCTCGCCCCGGATCTGGGTCGAGGCCATCCACCCCGACGACCGCGAGCGCGTCCTCTCCGCCGCCATGAACGAGGCGCGCCTGGGCGAGGATGCCATCGAGTACCGCATCGTAAAACCCGACGGAAGCGTCCGCCGGGTGCGCGACCGGGCCTATCCCATCCGGAACGCAACGGGCCAGATCGTCCGCCTGGCCGGCGTCGCGGAGGACATCACCGGGCAGGAAAACGCCCGCGGCTGAGAGGCCGGCGGCGAATTTCACCCTTCTCCCCCCCCGCCCGCCTCTTGTAAGATTGGAACGGCATGAAGCGCTTCTTCCTCAAGGGGCTGTTCGCGGTGCTGCCCATCGTCCTGACGGCGGCGGTGCTCTACCTCGTCCTCGGCTTCCTCTACAGCAACGTCGGCGTGCCCATCGGCGAGGCGATCAAGTGGGGCGTGGCCCGCTTCGCGGGAGAGGATCCGGCGGCGCCCCATCCCCAGTGGGCCTGGATCTTCCGCTGGGGCGCCCCCTTCCTCGGATTCTGCGCCGCCATCGTCCTCACGCTCATCGCCGGGTTCTTCGTCGCCACGTTCTTCGGCCGCGAGCTCTACCGCTGGTTCGAGAGCATCCTGAAGCGCGTGCCCCTGATCGGCACCATCTACCCCTATGCCCGGCAGTTCACGGACTTCT
>JANOGQ010000647.1:0-6809 GCA_031406105.1 Lysobacterales bacterium
TTTTTGTTGCGGCCGAGTTCGCGATTATTGGCACGCCGCGTGCGGCTGTTGCTGCCCGGGCCGAATCCGGCAGTCTGCGGGCCAGGCAGGTCGCGGCCATTCTCAATGACCCGGCCCGTCTTGACCGTTATGTAGCCACTGCACAATTGGGCATTACCTTCGCCAGTCTGGGATTGGGCATGTATGGCGAATACGCCTTGTCCGGCTACTTTGAGCAATGGATGGCAATTGCAGGTTTTTTGGGCCTGGGAGCGCAAATCACGGCGCACGGAGTAGCGGTGGTGCTGGCAATCCTCGCGATCACCTATCTTCATATCGTTTTCGGCGAGATGATTCCCAAGGCTTTGGCGCTGAGCCAGGCCATGCGTGTGGCCATGTGGGTAACGCCGGTCATGCTGCTGATCGGCCTGGTGCTTTCGCCCTTGGTGCGGATGCTGAATTTCACGGGCAATACCCTGTTACGCCTCGTTGGCGTGGTGCGCAGCCGCAGTGCTGAACACTATCTGGAAAGCGAGGAGCTGGAATCATTAGCCCGCGAGAGCCGGCAGATGGGTTTGTTGAGTGCAGAGTCGGAACGGATTTTCCGTGAGATTGCCGACTTCAGCAAGATCACTGCGGCCGAGGCCATGGTTCAGAGGGTGCACACGTACGGAATCCCGCTGGGTGCCCCGGAAGAGGATTTGCGCAGCATACTGGCTACCCACCGGCATACCCGTTATCCGGTTTATGACGGCAACCTCGATCACATTGTCGGAACCGTCCATATCAAGGACCTGCTCGAGGTTTTGTACAAAGGCGGTGGCCTGTTGCCCGCGCTGGTGCGGAAAGCGGCTTACCTGCCCGAGACTGCTACGCTTGATGACGTGCGCAGGGCGATGGAACGCACCCGTAACCAGATGGTTATCGTCATGGATGAACACGGCGGCACTGCGGGTATTCTGACCATCGAAGACATCTGTACGGAGGCCATCGGCGACATTGAAGAGGGCGACGACGATGTACCCGACGTGTTACCCGTTGGCCTTGGTCGCTTCCAGGTGCAGGGCTCGGCCCGCCTGGGCATGGTCGGTACGCTGGTGGGCAAGGAGCTGGATCACCCGGCGGTGGACAGTGTCTCCGGTTTGATTCTGAGCCAACTCGGTCGGCCGCCACGATTGGGTGATCTGGTCCAGTGGAGCGGCCTGAATTTCGAGGTATTCAGCTTGCATGGGCGTGGGGTACGCCAGGCGATTGTGAGCCTCATTGACGGTGACCGTCAGGAGCTGGGTAAAGCAGATCAGGGCTAGCGTGTGGCTTGTCTCACTGCATGCTCGATTTGTTGCAGGCGAAGTCTTGATCAGTGAGTGTATGAAATTTCACCGTATAAATTTTCGCTGGAAAATGCCTTGAACAGATGCGAGTCTGAGGCTTATAGTGCCGTTTGCCTTACCATGCTGTGAGCTCTTTGGAGCATCACGAATTCAACGAGTCCGGAGAAGTAAACCCATGAAGACTATTTCACGACTGCTTGGCTGTAGCGCCGGATTGCTGGCGATGATGATGACACTGCCAGCCGGAGCCCAGGATTCTGCGGCGCCGTCCAAACCCAATATTCTGATTATCTGGGGCGATGATATCGGCCAGTTCAACATCAGTGCCTATAACCGCGGCATGATGGGTTATAAGACACCTAATATCGACCGTATTGCAGAACAAGGTGCTTTGTTCACCGACTGGTATGGGCAGCAGTCCTGCACCGCTGGCCGCGCGGCCTTCATAACCGGGCAATCCCCGATACGCACCGGTCTGACCAAAGTGGGATTGCCGGGTGCTCCCGAAGGCATGAAGAAGGAAGACCCGACCATCGCCACCCTGCTCAAGGCACAAGGCTACATGACCGGCCAGTTTGGCAAGAACCACCTGGGTGATCGTGACGAAATGTTGCCGACCGCACACGGCTTTGATGAGTTTTTCGGAAATCTCTATCACCTGAACGCAGAGGAAGAGCCCGAAAATCCAGACTATCCGACGAACCCGGAATTCAAGAAACGCTTCGGCCCGCGTGGCGTCATCCATAGCTTCGCCGGCGGCGAGATCAATGACACGGGCCCTTTGACCAAAAAGCGAATGGAGACGATCGACGAGGAAGTTCTGGCCAAAACCTTCGACTTCATGGAACGCGCCAAAAAAGAGAACAAGCCATTTTTCATCTGGTGGAACTCCACCCGGATGCACATCTGGACGCATCTCAAGCCCGAGTCTGAAGGCAAGACCGGGCTCGGTATCTACCCGGACGGCATGGTAGAGCACGACGGCCACGTAGGGCAGTTGCTGGCGAAGCTGGAGGAGCTTGGTTTAGACCAGAACACAATCGTGATGTATTCGACTGACAACGGCGCCGAGATGATGAGCTGGCCCGACGGCGGTACCACCATGTTCCGTGGCGAGAAGAATACGAACTGGGAGGGCGGCTACCGCGTGCCCACTGCCATCCGTTGGCCCGGTGTCATCGAGCCCGGCACCGTCATCAACGACATCGCATCGCACGAGGACATGCTGCCAACGCTGCTTGATGCTGCCGGCGACTCCAGCGTGACAGCAGACCTGAAGAAAGGCCGCAAGATCGGCGGTATGAATTACAAAGTCCACCTGGACGGCTACGACCTCTTACCCGCCCTCAAGGGTGAAGCACAGTGGCCGCGCCGGGACTTCATTTACTGGACCGACGACGGCAGCGTTGCCGCCCTGCGTTATGAAGCCTGGAAGATGGTGTTCCTGGAGCAGCGAGGCCACGGCTTTGATGTCTGGCAGGAGCCGTTCGTCGCGCTCCGCCTGCCCAAGCTGTTCAACCTTCGCAGCGATCCGTTCGAACGTGCTGATCACGAGGGCATGGGCTACGGCCAATGGCGCATCGAACGTGCGTTCCTCGTAGCACCTGCAGGCGCCTTCGTAGCGCAGTGGCTGCAAAGCTTCAAAGAGTTTCCGCCGAGACAGAAACCCGGCAGCTTCAATCTGGATCGCGTGATGGAATCAGTCATGGCGGGATCAGGTCAGTAGTTGACCGGGCTTCGATTATTCATCCCTGAATAATTGGAAATTACCCGATCTGCAAGCCGGTCCCGGCTGGCCCCTGGCCGGGACATCCGAAAAGATGAAGTAATCTGACGGACGCGTGGACAAGGTCATGCTTGTCGGTATAAATTGATGCCAGTTCCTGCTTTTTCCGGCATGGAACTGGCCGGAATTGCAGCAAATGGAAATAACTTGAAGCAGACCAGTGATCTCAGTGCCGTGTTGAGCCCTGCCGTCGCAGCCGCGGCGAGTTATTTGCAGAAGCAGTTCAGCGAAGCGCGGCCATTTCGCCATGTAGTCATCGAAAATTTTTTCGACGCTTCCTTCTGCCAGCGTTTGTGTTCTGAATTTCCGGATTTCGACACTCGTGCTGCACTGAATGAAAACGGTGAGATTGGCGGCAAAGCCACGCAGGAAAAAATCCACAAACTGGGGCCTGGTTTTTGCCGCCTGGACGAAGTGGTTCAAAGCCAGCCTTTCCGTGAATTGATTGGCGAGATCACCGGCATCCCGAATTTGCAATACGATCCGCACTACTTCGGGGGTGGTACGCATGAGAATCGTCATGGTCAGGATCTGGACCCACATGTCGACTTCAATTTCCATCCGATCAGCCGGCAACACCGACGTTTGAACCTGATTGTGTACCTGAATCCTGAGTGGTTAGACCAGTGGGGTGGCTCTTTGCAATTGCACAAAGACCCTTACCTGGAACCCTCACAGGACGAAATCGTTACCTTGACGCCGCTGATGAATCGTTGCGTAATTTTTGAAACAACAGAGAAATCCTGGCATGGCTTTGCGCGCATCAACTTGCCGCAGGACAAGCAACAACTCAGCCGCAAATCCTTTGCTCTGTATTACTACACCGACACTCGTCCAGCCGATGAAACTGCTGAAGAGCATTCCACTGTTTATGTGGAGCGGCATATGCCAGATCGTTTCCGGGCCGGATTGACTCTTGCAGAAGCCGATTTGCTGGAACTCAGAATTCTTTTCGCGCGGCGTGACCAGCACATGCGCCGCCTTTATGGAAATATCCAGCACCTGTACGGCGAGACAAACCGTCTGCGCCAGCAGCTCAGCCGTATTTCCACAGAAGAAACAGCTGTCGATGCGCAGGATGTTCCGCTGGATCAGGCGCAACAGCTGATCCAGCAGTTACGTATCCGCATTCGAGAGCTGGAGCAATCCACATCCTGGCGCATAACAGCCCCCTTGCGTGCCATCAAGCGAATCTTTCAGGGCAGCTGATGAGCGCCGATGAGCAGTGGATGCGCCATGCGCTGAACTTGGCTGCACGCGCCGAGACTGAGGGAGAAGTGCCGGTTGGCGCGGTAGTGGTCAAAGATGGTGAACTGCTGGGTGAGGGCTGGAATCAGGTCATTACCCATAATGATGCCAGCGCGCACGCTGAAATCAGAGCCCTGTACCAGGCTGGATTGCGGCTGCGGAATTACCGCCTGCCGGGCTGTGTGCTTTATGTCACGCTGGAGCCCTGCTGCATGTGTGCCGGCGCAATCATCCATGCCCGTTGTGATCGCGTGGTGTTTGGTGCCACTGATCCGAAAACCGGTGCAGCCGGCAGCGTGTTCAATGTGCTTCAGGATGCCCGGCACAATCAGATTCCGGAGTTATCAGGCGGTTGTCTCGATACAGAGTGCAGCCAGCTGCTGAAACATTTTTTCAGGCGGCGCCGGCTGGAAGCTGGTCTCTAAAGCTTATTTCTGTGGGCTTGTGATATTTTGTAATGAGTTTAATTACGCAGTCAGGGAGCCGGGTAGCACTTCAATGAACAACAGGATTGCTGCCGTCATTCCATGTTTCAGGGTCAGTGCACAGTTGCCGGATGTGGTGCGGGGTGTGCTGGACCAGGTAGACCATGTGTACTGCATCGATGACGCCTGCCCGGAGCAGAGCGGTCGGGTGCTGGAGCAGCAGCTCACTGATCCGCGATTGACGGTTTTGTACAACAACACCAACCTGGGGGTGGGCGGTGCGGTCAAGGCCGGGTATCGCGCTGCCTTGCAGGGTGGTTTTGACATCGTTGTGAAAATTGACGGCGACGGCCAGATGGATCCGGCACTGATCCCGCAATTGTGTGGGCCCCTGAAGGAATGCCGGGCAGATTATTGCAAGGGCAACCGTTTTTTCGAGCTGGCCTATCTGCAATCCATGCCGTCATTGCGGCTGTTCGGGAACACCGTACTTTCACTGCTATCCAAGTTATCCAGCGGTTACTGGAGGGTGCTCGACCCTACCAATGGTTTTACCGCGATACATGCAGAAGTACTCAGGGCGATACCCCTCAACAAGGTTTCTGACCGCTATTTTTTTGAAAGTGACCTGCTGTTCCGGCTGAACATTGCCAGGGCAGTGGTGCAGGATGTGCCCATGCATGCCCGCTATGGCGAGGAAAAATCCAATCTGCAGATTCACAAGGTCATCCTGCCGTTCTTGCTGGGGCATTTGCGCAACGCCGGCAAACGGGTTTTTTATACCTACTTCCTGCGGGATTTCAATATTGCCACACTGGAATTGCTGGCCGGCCTGGCGCTGACAGGTTTTGGCCTTCTGTTTGGTATTTCGGCCTGGACTGCCAGTGTTGCCAGCGGTATTCCCTCTTCGGCAGGTACTGTCATGCTGGCTGGCTTGCCCTTTCTGCTGGGTGTGCAATTCCTGCTCGCCTTCCTGAACTACGACATCCAGAATGTTCCGGCAGTGGCACTGTGTGACAGTGCGCGATACCGCGTCCGTTCCTGATGCGCCAACCCGCGCTGTTTGTGCTTGCCGGTTCTCTGCAGTATGTGTTCGACACCCTTGTTTACGGCCTGCTGATTGCCAGTGGCTTGCCAGGCACACCGGCCAATGTCCTGTCGCGCGCCAGTGCCGCCTTGCTGGGTTTTGGCTTCAATCGATACATTACCTTTGCGCAAGCGAGCGAAAGCTGGTCGCGTTTAAACGGCAGCCTGGTGCGCTTCGCAGTTCTTTGGGCGGCCATGACCATTGCCAGTTCATTGCTGCTGCTGGCGGCACAAGCCTGGTTGGGTGGTGGGGTGGCTGAAAAAGTGATTTACAAGATGATGGTTGAGGCTTTTTTGGCAGTAGTGAGTTTTTTCGTTTCCCGAAATTGGGTTTTCCGAAAATGACAAGCTGGCCTGCGAGTGAGCAGGCAGAGCAGCGTAGCAATCTTGGGTATCGCTGAAATCGTCCTCAGGGAATACGCCTGGATTCTGCTGTGGTGGCTGAGTTGTGGCCTGGTTGGGGCGGCCACTCTGATGTTGATTCAGAGTCACGCGGAGGGGCAGGCTGGCGGTGAACTACCCACAGACCTGCCATTGGAATTGGCTATTTTTTTTAGTTTTACCAGCGGTGTGGTCATTCAGATTGCACTGTTGATCGTGCTGGCTGTGGTCAATCAGCTTTACCTGCATACCGTGAGCCTGGCTTTTGCGCTGTTGCTGGCAGCATCACTCTGGACAATCGCCCAAGCTCAGCACAGTAGTCATCCGCCAAGCTGGTTCCGATGGCCCAGCAGAGCGGACTCTCTGGCGGTACTTCCGGTATTCCTGTTGGTGGGCGCCTGGGCTCTGAAGCCGTTGGGACCAGCGATGGAGCACGACGAACTCTCTTATCACCTGCCTTATGCGCGCTTTTACCTCGAACAAGGCGGCCTGGCGGTGAACGAATACCTGCGTTATCCCCTGCATACGCACAATTTCAATATGCTGTTCACGCTGGCGCTGATGCGGGATTCG
>JANOGQ010000047.1:0-1773 GCA_031406105.1 Lysobacterales bacterium
AAGGCTATGGCCAGTGCCGGACCGAGCAATGCTGAAAAGCTTGAAGCACTCGTCAACGTGGATTTTTGTCACGCCGTTTGCGATCGCACCAAGATTGCCGTGTGGTTCGCTTATTGGAGCGAAACCAAATCGCGGCCAACCTACCGCAAGTTATGTGCTGAGCGGGATCGCGATTATGATCGCAAATTGAACGAACTGGTGAAAGCCCTGATCGCTGAAGGTGATTACCGGTCATTGAGCGCGGATTCCATTACCGCCGGCCTTTCAGCAATGAGTGCCGGTCTGTGGCTGGACTTGCTGGTGGAGCCACGTAGCATGACCCGCGAAAGGGCACGGATGTCCTGCCGCATGTTTCTCAGCCAGTTGTTTCCCAGGCATTTCAAGGCCCAGGAAAGTTGATCCGAACAGACCCGAGACATTGAGGATATAGCCTTGAAAATCATGCTGGATGCGACCGCTGCTGCCTGGCAGAAAAAAGCCCGCCAGTTTGCCGAACAGGAACTGATTCCCTGTGAGGTGGAAGCGGAAATGAATGGCGGTGTCATCGCGGCAGAAGCCCGTGCTCGCCACAAGAAACTCGCCATCGAGCTGGGCTTCAGTTCCATGGATGTGGCAGAAGCCTATGGCGGGCGTGCCTTACGCACGGTTGATCAGGTGGCCGTATGGGAGCAGCTGGGCCGTGTTACCAACGCCTTGTGTTGGTGCTTTTCAGAGCCGCACCAGTGGATGTTTGAAGCCTGTAGCGCGGATCAATTGCAGAAATATGTGTTGCCCCTGATGAGCGGCAAGCGCAAGGAATGTTATGCCATCACCGAAGCTGAATCCGGTTCGGATGTGCAGATCAATGCTACGGCTTCAGCCTGCACCGGTGGTTATCGAATCAATGGCGAGAAGTGGTTTGTCACATCAGCCAATCATGCGGACTACTTTTTCCTGCAGGCCAAGCTGGCCGATGGCCCGCATAAGGGCTCCGATGCCATGTTCCTGCTGGACAAAGATGCGGTGGGCATAGAAGAAGTCCACATGCCCCTGTTCAGCCATACCTTTGACCATCATCACCCTACACTGCGCTTCAATGATGTTTTTGTACCCGAAGAAAATCGCCTGGGTGCAGAAGGTGACGGCATGGCTTATACCCACAGCTGGTTTCGCCGCGAGCGCCTGATGATTGCAGCACGCTGTTGTGGGGCCATGGCCCGCATGATTGAGGAAGTTACCGAATATGCCAAAGGCCGCATGGTCAGTGGCGAGCCACTGGCAGAAAAGCAGCTGGTACAGGCCATGCTGGCTGACAGCGTTACTGATCTATGGGCCTCACAGCTTATTACATTTGAAGCGGCTGAAGCCCACGATCGGGGTGAAGACCTGAAATCCCTGCATGCGCGTTGCTCCATTGCCAAACTGGTTGCCTCTGAAGCGGCAGGCCGCGTGGCCGACCGCGCCACTCAAATTCTGGGCGGCCGTGGCTATATGCGTGAGAATTGCGCCGAACGCTTTACCCGCGAGTTGCGGGTGGATCGCATTTGGGAAGGTGCCAGCGAATTGCAACGCCTGGTCATTGCCAGGGCATTGAACAAGCGTGGCCTGGACGGGATGTAAGCCCTTGCATGCAGCCGGCCGTTGCTTGTCTTTCTTCCTGCTGGCATTGCTCGGCGGTAATGGCCTGCGGGCTGACGAAGAGAAAATTCTCAATTTCTACAATTGGGCTGATTACATAGGCCCCAATACCATTGCCGACTTTGAGGCTGAATATGGCATCAAGGTGAACTATGA
>JANOGQ010000263.1:0-2703 GCA_031406105.1 Lysobacterales bacterium
GGTTCATTAACCAGGCTTTCATACTGTACCGACATCACCCGCCGCGGTAGTTGCTGCTCCCAGAAATCCATGTGCGACTCGAAGTCCTGCCAATAGCTCGCCAGGCTGGGAAAGTCATAAAGAAATTCTGAACCGCCCATCAGCAACTGGCGATAGCAACTCCAGCACACATCCATGGCTTCCCGCCGCACGCCAATGACCAGCGCCTGCGGCAACATGGCGAGTATGGCACCGATGTAAGGCAGGTTGCCCGGCAGCTTATCGGTAAAAACCGGGGTGCTGCGGGTCCAGTGACTGCATTTCTGCAGGTACTGTTGCCCAAGCCCAAGCCACTCCCCGGGCTGTAGATTCGTGATCCATTGGCTCAGGCCTTTGCCCTGCCGACTGGACTCCTCTGCAATCAATTGCGGTATCCAGGGCAGTTCGCTGGCCGCAGTGACCTGGCTGTGCGCAGCCAGTACCTGTTCTACCAGAGTAGAACCGGAACGCGGCAGCGAAACAATGAAGATCGGCCTGGGCTGCTGGCCCAAGCCCGGAACGGCTGACAAGGGCAGACTCCCGGCCTTTTCCTGCAGAGTCCGCAGCCACCTGCGGAATTGCGCTCTGTCCCAGGGCTCGCGTTGCCGCGCCAGCTGGTTGCCTGACTGGTAGTGGCTGAATGCCTGGTCAATTTCCCTACGCTGATCCCAGCCATTGGCCAGAGCAAATTCGAACAGCATTTGCTGGCGCAGCGGTTTGCGCCCCTTGCTTCGCTGCTGCAACTGCGCAAATTCCTCATCGCTGAAACCAGCGGATTTCTCAGCAGACTTGAGATTGGACAAGGACCACCAGGCAGTGCCATCCGCCGCATTTACGGCAATAGCCCGGCGATAGCAGGCAGCTGCCTCGTGAGCCTGGCCCAGCGCCTTATATACATCCCCCAGCACGATCAAAGCAGCATAGTGTTGCGGCTGAAGTTGCAGGGTCGCGAGCAGGGGCTTTACTGCATCCTGCGCCTGTCCTGTTTGCTTGAAAGCCCGACCGAGGTTGAACCAGAAAGTGGCCTGGTCCCTGGGCTCTACAGTCGCATCCAGGTACTGCTCATGGGCCAGCAGATTGGCCAGGGCGGCATCGAAACGGCTGAGACTGAGCAGCACGCTGGCATGGTCACTGGCAGCAGTGGCAGACCCCGGCTGCAACTGCACCGCACGATCCAGATAAGGCTCAGCCTGATCTGCCTTGCCCATTTGCGCCAGGCAGATACCCTGCAAACGCAATACTCCGGCATGATCGGGGTGTTGCTGCAGCAAAGCCGCGAGGCGATCCAGGGCCTGAGGATCGGGCCCAGCACGCAGCTGGCCAGCCAGTTGCTGCAGTTCGCCATCAACAATCTGATCGTTTGACTGGCTGCTCATGACGCACAGTATCCCGGCTGGCTTGACCCCTGCGCAAGTCTTGTTCAGCTGGCTGTCCGTTTCTGCCGAATATCTGTCATGTTGCTGGCAAATGCCTGTGGTAAATTGCCTGCTACAAGACCGATAAAACTCCGACAAAAATGATTCTATGGCCACCTACCTGATCGGCGATATCCAGGGATGTTACGACGCTTTACAGCGTTTGCTGGAGAAGCTGAACTTCGACCCCAGCGCAGATCGCATCTGGTCCTGTGGTGACCTGGTCAATCGCGGCGGGCAATCGCTGGAAGTATTACGCCTGCTGGCAGGCTTGGGAGACTGCGTCACTGTCACGCTTGGCAATCACGATTTATTCCTGCTGGCGGACGACAGCAAGTTTACTCATGGAAATACCCCCAACAACGAATTTCGCGACGTTTTGCAAGCGCCCGATCGGGTCAGTTTGATGAACTGGTTGAACCTGCAACCCCTGGCCTTCAAGTCGGCGGAACATAATCTGTTGATGCTGCATGCCGGCGTCGTACCGCAATGGACGGAAGCCGATATATTGGCTTACGCTGGCGAAGTGGAACAGGTGTTGCGATCCGATCAGCGCAAGGAATTCTTCGCCAGGATGAATCAGGGCAAGGGCCGTGGCTGGAAACCGGAACGAACCGGTATTGAACGCCAGCGCATGATCGCCGCCATCCTGACACGCATCCGTTTCTGCGATACACGTGGCCTGATCCCCTGGAGTGCCAGTGGCCCGCCAGGTTCGATTGAAGGCCCCTGGTTGCCCTGGTTCAAACATCCACATCGCGCCAGCCGCGACGTGCTTATTGCATTCGGCCATTGGGCAGCGCTCGGCCTGTGTATCAAAAAACGTTACATCGCGCTGGATTCAGGTTGTGTCTGGGGTGGCCGCCTGACTGCCTACCGGCTGGAAGACAAGCAGGTGATACAGGTGCCGGGCAAATTCAAAAGGTGAACCAGGGCAACTCTGAATAAAACCCTGCTGCCGTAATTAAGTCAGGAGGCTGGCTGGATACGCTGCAATTGCAGAATTTCGCAGGCATAACGGTTCTGCTGGTCCGCGGGCTTGGCTTGACGGGACAATTCCAGCCATTCTGCAGTGTCCCATTCAGGAAACCAGGTGTCCGCTTGCGGCTCAAAATCCACCAGCGTCAGAACCATTCGACTGGCCACAGGCAATGCCTGTCGATACAGCTCACCCCCGCCTATCACCATCACTTCATGACTCTGTGCCACTTCAACTGCCTCTTGCAGTGAAGTGCACAAATTGAAGCCCTGCTGCGGATAGTCAGGGTTC
>JANOGQ010000080.1:0-2950 GCA_031406105.1 Lysobacterales bacterium
CGGCTATGCGCCTATTGTCAAGGCGGCGCGGCAAGCCTTGCAGCATGCATCGGCGGGAGATAGTTTTACCACCCAGGAGACTGCAACCATCCTCAAGTTGCAGCAGATTGCCCACTCGAAAACGCTGGCTCTGGATTTCGAGGATCGGCGCTTTTTTGCCCCACGCACACTGGACACCTTATGCAGATTATTATCTGAGTATCCATCCGCCACTCTGCTGGCGGGCGCCACTGATGTGGGTTTGTGGATTACCAAGCAGTTGCAGCAGCCGCAAACCCTGATCTATGTGGGCGAAGTGCAGGAACTGCGGCGAATACAGCTTGATGCAATCACGGGTGAGCTGGAAATTGGCGCGGCTGTGCGCTACGTCGATGCCCTGGAAATGCTGATCAGCATCTATCCGGAAATGGCCGAACTTTTGAAGCGGTTTGGTGCAAAACAGGTGCGGAATAGCGCAACCACAGGCGGTAACATTGCCAATGGTTCACCGATTGGCGATATGCCTCCTGCACTGATTGCCCTGGGTGCCCGTTTGATACTCACCAGTATTGAGGGCCCACGCGAACTGCCACTGGAAGATTTCTTTATCGAATACGGCAAGCAGGACTTGCGAGCTGGTGAATGTGTGAAAGCTATCCGCATTCCGCAGCGACCTGAAGGACTGCAATACGCTGTGTACAAATTATCGCGGCGCTTTGATCAGGATATCTCTTCCTTGTGTGCTGCATTCAGCATGCATCTGGTTGACGGCAAAGTGACTGAGCCGCGTATCTGCTTTGGTGGTATGGCGGGTAGGCCATTGCGCGCCAGGAATTCGGAGCGGGCATTAGCGGGGCAAGACTGGAATCAAGATACTGTCAGTGCTGCGCAACAGGCTTTACAACAAGATTACCAGCCGCTGAGCGACTGGCGCGGCAGCCGCGAATACCGGATGCAGGCGGCGCAGAATCTGTTGCAACGCTTCTACCTGGAAACCCAAAACGTTGCAGGCACAAGGCTGCAGCGAGGGGTGGCCTGATTTGAACCGCAATGCCAACAGCAGTGATCGCCTGACTCACGTGCATCAGCCTGAGCCCCATGACAGTGCCATCAAGCATGTCACGGGTCGCGCGGTTTACGTGGATGATATCGTCGAGCCCAAGGGTTTGCTGCAGGTTTATTTTGGCAGCAGCAAGGTAGCCCATGGCCGCATCCGTGCTTTGGGCCTCGACAGAGTGAGGGCTTTCCCTGGTGTGGTTGCCGTGATCACGGCCAGCGATATTCCGGGCAGTAATGACATCAGTCCCAAGCACACCGGCGACGAGGAAATCATTGCCAGCGAATATGTGCACTTTCATGGCCAGGTGCTGTTTGCAGTGGCCGCAGAAAGTCGTGATATTGCCCGTCGCGCTGCCCGCCTGGGTGAAATTGATATTGAAGAATTACCTGCTGTTCTGGATATCGAAACGGCGATGGAAAAGCAGGTTTGGGTAGACCCTCCGCATGAAATGAATCGTGGCGATGCGCAAGCAGCGATTGATGCGGCTACGCATCGTCTGCAGGGTGAAATCAACACCGGTGCGCAGGATCATTTCTATCTGGAGGGCCAGGCCGCGCTAAGCATTCCGCAGGAAGATGGCGATGTACTGATCTATTCTTCCAGCCAGCATCCTTCTGAATTGCAGCACCTGGCTGCGCTGGCGCTGGGCCGTCCCGATAACGCCATTACCGTTGAGGTACGCCGCATGGGCGGTGCTTTTGGCGGCAAGGAAACGCAAGCCGCGCAATGGGCTGTGATTACTGCGCTGGTGGCCACCAAAACCGGTCGCGCCGCGAAATTGCGGCTGGACCGCGACGACGACATGATCAGTACCGGCAAGCGGCATGACTTTCGTATCCGCTACCAGGTCGGTTTCGATGATGAGGGGCGTATCCTCGGTATCGATCTGGAACTCGCTGCGCGCTGTGGATTTTCGGCCGATCTCTCTGGCCCGATCAGTGACCGCGCCATGTTCCACAGTGACAACGCTTATTTTCTTCCGGCGGTGCGGATCCGATCCTATCGCTGCCACACCAACACCGTTTCCAATACCGCATTCCGCGGCTTCGGCGGGCCGCAGGGCATGATGGGCATAGAGCGGGTGATCGATGCCATTGCATCACATCTGGGCAAAGACCCGCTGGAGGTCCGGTTGCTGAATCTTTATGGCGATGAGGGCCGCAATCTCACGCCTTATTACATGACGGTGAAAGACAATGTGCTGCCCGAGCTGATTGCAGAGTTAGTGGAGAGCAGTCACTACACACAGCGTCGCGCCGGCATCAGCAACTTCAACGCTGACAGTGCAGTGATTAAGCGTGGTATAGCGCTGACGCCGGTCAAATTCGGAATATCTTTCACCACCAGCTTCCTCAATCAGGCGGGCGCTTTGGTGCACGTTTATAAAGACGGCAGCATCCACCTCAATCATGGTGGAACGGAAATGGGCCAGGGGCTGTTCATCAAGGTTGCGCAGGTGGTAGCAGATGCCTTCGGTGTGCCGCTTGGACAGGTTAAGATCAGCGCAACCAATACCGGCAAAGTGCCCAATACCTCCGCCACCGCCGCATCTTCTGGCACCGACATGAATGCCATGGCAGCGCTGGACGCCTGCGAGAAAATCAAACAGCGGATTGCAGATTTTCTGGTGGAAGCGAGCGGCGCACAGGCAGAAGAAGTCCGCTTTTCACGCGAAAGTGTTTGGGATGGAAAGCAGCTGCGCACCTTCGCAGAGGTGATCATGGCTGCCTACCTCGGCCGCATATCCCTGTCTGCGACCGGCTATTACCGCACGCCCAAAATACATTACGACCGTGCAACCGCCCGTGGCCGGCCATTCCTGTATTTCGCCTACGGGGCTGCTGTGGCGGAAGTGGAAGTGGACACGCTCACGGGTGAAAATTGTGTGCGCCGCGTCGACATACTGCATGA
>JANOGQ010000087.1:0-2848 GCA_031406105.1 Lysobacterales bacterium
CTTCACCATTCCGATGCTGGACGCTCAGGCCAAGGAAGAAGCCATGGAAGAGGCGGTGGAAGAAGAGATTAAGGAGTAGCAGACAGCTTACTGACTGCAGACCGAAAACCGCAACAACTCTGGTTTAATCAGAGTTGCCAGGGAATTTCCTTAAATCTCAACCACTCCCCGAGGCGTAGCCATCAGCACCACATCAGCTGGCCGCAAAGCGAACAAACCGCAACAGACCACACCTGCCAGATTGTTTATGCGTTGTTCAATGCCCGCGGGGTCAAGCAGATTCATGTTGTGCACGTCCAGTATCTGATTGCCATTGTCGGTGACAAAGCCTTCCCGCAAAACGGGCTGCCCGCCAATCGCGACCAGCTGCCGGGCCACGTAACTGCGGGCCATAGGAATAACTTCGACAGGAAGCGGGAAATTTCCCAACACCCCTACCTTCTTGCTCTCATCCACAATGCAAACAAATTTACGGCTGGCGGCGGCAATGATTTTCTCGCGGGTCAGGGCGCCACCACCGCCTTTGATCAGGCGCCGGTGCTTGTCAAACTCATCAGCTCCATCAATATACAGATCCAGTGTTCCGGCATGGTTCAGTTCGCGCACTTCGATGCCTGCCTCCTGTAAGCGCCGGGTGGTGGCTTCTGAGGAAGATACGGCAGCACTGATGCGCTTGCCGCTGTTGGCCAGACTGTCAATAAAGCAGTTGACAGTGCTGCCGGTGCCGACTCCCAGGATACTGTCTTCCTTTACCCAGGCCAAAGCAGCCTCAGCCACACGAATCTTCTGCACGAGTTGTGGATCGGTAGTCATGCGTGGTTTTGCTCCAGCTTGAGGATCAGGTCCCAGTGGTCTTTCTCAACCGGCATCACCGACAAACGGTTGCCGCGCCTGATCAGAGCGAAGCCAGCCAGTTTGTCCTCATGCTGTTTGAGTTCAGCCAGGCTGATCAGTCGCCGGGTTTTACGCTTATAGCTTATGTCTACCATCAACCAACGCGGGTTTTCCGGGTCGCTGCCGGCATCGTAATGAGGGTCTTTTGGATCGAAAGCCGTATGGTCAGGATACGCTGATTTTGAGGCTAGTTCAGCGATGCCGACTATGCCCGGAATTTCGCAATTGGAATGATAGAAAAAAATCAGGTCGCCCTTGCGCATACCGTCACGCATGTAATTTCTCGCCTGGTAGTTGCGCACACCGTCCCAGTGTTCTTTTCCACCTGGGGCATTTTCCAGATCATCGATGCTGAAAGCATCGGGCTCGCTTTTCATCAGCCAGTAACGCATAGCCCAGGATTTCCATTGCCGGAGTGACCGGCATTGTCGCGGATCAGCACGGGAAGGTAAACCGCTGACTTTCGCTGATCAATTCATGCAAGGGTATGTCGCGGTGGTCGCTGGGGATTCTGTCCAGCCTTTGCGCATCGAAGGCAATGCCAATGCGAACTGGCGTGGCGCTATGCCTGAGCGGTGCCAGAGCCCGGTCGTAATAGCCGGCTCCCATTCCGAGTCGGGCACCACTACTGTCCCAGGCCACCAGCGGCAGCAGCATTATCCCCAGCTCCGCCGGGTCGAGTTCCACACCCTGACTGGGTTCTGCAAAGCCCAGTTTATTTTCCGACAGCGCATCAGTGGCTTGCCAAAGCCGGAAAATCATTCGTGTGCACTCTGCACGCGTTTCAATGAACGGCAAAGCCAGCTGAAAGCCAGCCTCACGCAAAGCAAGGAAGGACGGAGCCAGATCGGGCTCCCCATCAAATGCGAGGTAGGCGGACACCGTACATGCCGGCATTCCCAGCAAGCGATTTTGTAAATGCTGGTTCAGTGCGGCATTGCATTGATCACGCATGACTGCGGCGATAGCCTTGCGCCTTTCACGCATAGTGCGGCGCAGATTCTTTTTTTGCTGCAGGATCAATTCGGCTTCAGGAACAGGATGGCTCATGTGTGAGAACGCAGGTGCATATCGTCGTAAAAAGGCATCGGCATAAAAAAGGGCGAACAGACTGTTGTCCGTTCGCCCCCGGTATCCAGCGCCCTCCAGGGTGCCGCTGCAGGCCGGCGACCTTGAACCAGTGGTTCAGGTGGGACAGTTAACCGGGCCTCAGGCTTTTCGCAAATTGCGAACATGCACAACAGCACACAGTTTCACCGCCCCTAGGTCATGATTAAGGGACAAGGCACTAACGTCCCACTGGCAAACACCTCAGAGAGCTATTTTGAGTATAGCAGGACTTAACAGAATGGGGATGTTGCGAGGCAGCTAGTGAGACAAGACGATATCTGGCAGCAGCAGGTGTTAAATTTCAGCTGCTCAGCGCCTGCTCCAGTTCGTCGGCCAATAGCCGGATGCGGCTATCGATTTTGTCCTCACGCATTTCGGCCTGGCGCTGCAACTTGAGAAGTTCATCACTGAAATTGAGAGCCGCCTGCAGAGCGATGCGTTCCAATGACATCAGCCGGCCACTTTCGCGAATCTCTTTCATGCGTTCATCCAGCACCCGTGCAGCTTCAATCAGATTTTTACGCTGGTCTGCAGTGCAGGCAAACTGGTATTTCCTTTCAAGGATGGTCACTGAAACAGGTTCGGCAGAGGTGCTCATGATTATTTCAGCTGGCTCAAGATGGATCGAATCTGCTCAAGACCGCCTAGGATTGCTCGAGGGCCTTCAGGCGATTGATCATGGCCTCAACTTTGCTGCGTGCTTCCTCGTTTGCACGAAAAGACCAGGTGCCGGCCGTTCGGCGCCCAAGACGGGTATTCGCAGCTGCCTCGGCCGGTGGTCAGTTGTCGCACCTGGCCGGTCGAGAGGTCCGCGACTGCGATTTCGAACCCGGAGTCCTCGAGC
>JANOGQ010000089.1:0-9503 GCA_031406105.1 Lysobacterales bacterium
GACGCCATGCCCAAGGCGGCCCCCAGCAGCACATGCGCTTCAAATGGCGTACGAAAAATAAGCCTGGCCATCAGCACGTTGATCCACACCATAGTGGCAAACAACACCGCATTCATCGCCGAGGGGATGTAGTTCTGCGCGCTGTAGGCCAGCACGTAATTGAGACCGAACAAAGTGAGACCCAGCAGAGCGAACCAGCCATGCGCACGCAGGGAAAATCGCAGATTCATGCGCCGCCCCAGCGCCCAGGTAAACAACAACAGCGAAGCCAGTGCTTGCCGGTAAAATACCGACACTTCGGGGGCAACCACGCCCAGCTGGAAATTTATAGCCAGCCAGGTACTGCCCCAGATCAGGACCGAAACGACAAACAGAGCCAGGTGCTGCATCAGCGCGCAATTTCCAGGCTACCGGCCGGAAATGCCGGACGGTAGCCAAGCAAGACCGTTCTGATCAGTTCAGTGGTTTGCGAAAAAGCAGAGTCATTCGATCGCTTTCACCTATGGCACGAAAAGGTGCTTCGCATTCTGCCCTGGCTTGCTCTGTAGCAGAATCAGTACATTCATCCAGGCTCGGCGGCAAACTCCATACACCGGATGCATGATCACGCCGATCAGAGCTATTGGCATTTACCTCTGAACGCCCAGCCAGTTGCAAACCAGCAGCGGTGGCCATGGCAATCACTGCTGCTTCGGAAACATAGCCCATTTCGGCAGTCACAGCCGGATCGGTCCCATCAGCAGCCCTGTGCTGCACTAAACCCAGCGCACCACCCGGCTTCAGCACTCTGGCAAACTCTGTAAAAGCAAGTTCGGCAATGCCGTCACTGACCCAGCCATGCGTGTTGCGGAATGTCAGCACCAGGTCATAAGAATCAGCTGCGCCCAGAGAGACCGACTGAGGTGGCGACCAGGGTATGACCCGCAGCTGGTCATAAATCTCCGGCTGTGCGGCAAAATGGGCCAGCATCTGCTCATGCGAGCTGTAGCGATACTCGGGTTGGTCCGCAACTGACTGATCCCAGCTGGCCACCACGTATTCCCCGCGATCACGCAGCACCGGCGCCAGGATCTCGCTATACCACCCTCCACCCGGCCAGATCTCCAGCACTTTCATGCCGTAGTCCAGACCGAAAAATTCCAGCGTACCCACCGGATGACGATAACGATTCCGGTCCTGGTTGGCAGCGGAACGGTGCTCGCCGAACATAGCCTGTTCAACCCTGGCATTCACGCTCAGGTCAGCGGCCAGCAGCGAAGTGCAAAGCACACTGGTCGATAATGCATACATCAATTTATTCATTTTCTCTCCTCTACTCCTTGTGACGTAAACCCTTGGCGGTGCTGCGGAACGAATGGCGGAATGCAATGCCGAGGCACAGACCGCCTATGGTTGCAACCAGCAAAATCACCTGGGACAACTGACCCAGGCCCTGCAGATATGCCAGCAGGGCAATGGCCATGCCGCCCTTGACCCGCTCGGTATTCAGACGTTTACCGTTGGCATCGCCGCGGCTGTGGACTTTTTTCAGCACAATCAGACTCAGACCAAACAGCAAGGCGGCGGCAATGGCCAGCCACTGTACTAAAGAATCAGGCCTCTGCAAGGACTTCCAGGCGACATCATGATCGACGATGTAAACGATCATGGCTCCCAGACAAAGCAGCGCAAACAACAGTTGCTTGCGTTGCGGATTTTCGAGCGTGGCATCGAATATAAACGCCAATGCGGCCACCGCGCCCATCCAGGGCAACTGTGTGGCATACACCGTCCAGATCACCAGGCCCGTTACCAGCACAGAATCCCTGGTCATCGCCACCAGCCCGGTACTTCGATTGACAATCCGCACCAGTAAAAGCGTGCTGACCAAGATCAGCAAACCCGGCGAATCGAAAGACAGGCAGGCCAGCATAGCCACCGCCATGCTGATAAAAGCGGCTGCGTGGTCATCCGGCATCAACTCACGACCCAAAGCCCAGCTGCCAAAAGCTGCCAGAGCCATCACCAGCCCCTCCACAGCAGCAGTTTGCCATGTATGCCCTGTGAACATTGACCATGCCAGGCCCAGCAACAGCAGCATCGGTAGCAGGATCAGCACCGCTTTGTTGGTGGGCCAGGCGGGGTCCAGCGGACGGCCGATGGCAGTGTAGCGGTAGATCGAATGATATTTCACAGATCGCTCTGCTTGGCAGGAACCAGGCTACCCTGCAGCTTTTCAATCAGGCGCGCGACCTTTTGCGGTGAGGAGGTGCGCTTGGCTAACAATACATATAGCGAGGGAATGATGAACAAGGTCAGGGCTGCAGAAATGGTAACGCCATAAACCACCACGATGCCAATAGGTTGGCGCGACTCGGCTCCGGCTCCCGAACCCCACAACAGCGGTAAGGCGCCAAATGTGGTGGCCGCACTGGTCATCAGAATCGGCCGCAAGCGGATGGAGGCCGCGTCCAGCACGGCTTCGCTGATCTCCATTCCGCGATCACGCAACTGGTTGGCAAATTCAACGATCAACACGCCATTCTTGGCCGCCAGGCCAATCAGCAGTATGGCGCCAATCTGGCTGAATACGTTGATAGTCGAATCGTTTAGCCACAGACCGAGCAATGCCCCTGTCATTGCCAGCGGAACGGTTACCAGGATAACCAGCGGATTAATGAAACTCTCGAATTGCGCGGCCAGCACCAGGAACACGATGATCAATGCCATGCCAAAGGTCAGGTAAAGCGATTGGCCTGATTTCAGAAATTCCTTGCTCTCACCGCCCCAGCTGATGCGGGCCGAGGCTGGCAGCTTCTCTTCAGCAATCGCGCTGATTGCTGCAATTCCATCACCCAATGCCACCCCGTCCGCCAGTGACGCGGAAATCGTGATGGCGCGCATACGGTCATATCGTTTTAAAGCATCAGGTCCGGCAGATTCGGATATCTGCACGATGTTGGCCAGAGGGACCAGCTCACCGCTCAACTCTGAGCGCACATAAAGATTATTCAGATCGTCCGGGCCGGAACGGTCAGACTCTCGCCCCATCAGAACCACATTGTATTCGCGCCCGCGGTCAATGTAGGTGGTCACTACCCGCGAGCCTAGCATCGTCTCCAGCGTAAGGCCTACATTCTGCAATGAAACACCCAGGGCTGCGGCGCGGTCCCGGTCAACCGAAATGTTCATCTGTGGCTTGCGTTGCTGGTAACTGCTGTCCGGATTGACCAACTCCGGAACAGACTCCAGTCCTTCCAGAATGGCATCCCGCCACGCCTGTAATTGCTCATAGTCGGGACCGCCTATGATCATCGAGACTGGCCGGCCATCTGAGCGCACTCCCAGACTGCCACCGGTATTGACGAATGCGCGCACGCCCGGCAAGGTCGACAGTTTATCGCGCATACGCGCCGCAACAAGCTGATCGCTTTCTTCACGAATATCCCAGTTTTCCAGCAGCACCATGGCCATGGCGGTATTGACCTCTGAACTGCCCCAACTGCCGGGAATCCGGATTAAAGTGCGGCGCACGGATTTCCCTACGCCCACCTCATCCTCTAACAAAGCTTCCATTCGCCGGGCATATTTGTCCATGTACTCGAGGCTGGCACCTTCCGGCGCCCGCAGATTCATAAAAAAAATGCCACGGTCTTCTGCCGGGGCATATTCAGAGGGCAGTACCGTCAACATCCATGCAGAAAACGCTGTCAGGATCAATACCATGGCTATGGCCATCGATGGATAGCGGATGACTCGCGACAGCGATTTGCGGTAGTAATCGGCCAGTTTCCGGAACAGCAAGTCAACCCGATGCGCCAGCCCGCTGCGCAAGGCCTGGCCACTCAGCATCTTCGAGCTGAGCATGGGCGTGAGCGTCAATGCCACCAGGCTGGAAAACAGAACTGCTACCGCCAGGGTTATACCGAACTCGCGGAACAAGCGACCTATGTCGCCTTCAATGAACGACAAGGGCACAAACACTGCAACCAGCACCAGTGTGGTTGCAATCACAGCAAAACCGATTTCACGTGAGCCTTCCAGAGCAGCCAGCAGTGGCTGTTCACCCAGTTCGATTCGCCGGTAAATATTTTCCAGCACGATGATGGCATCATCGACTACCAGGCCAATGGCTAGTACCAGACCCAGCAATGTCAGGATGTTGATGGTATAGCTCAGGGCAGCCATGACAATAAAAGTGGCGATTATCGAAACCGGTACTACCAGCGCTGGAATCAAGGTGACTTTGAAAGAACCCAGGAAGAGATAAATTACTACCAATACCAGCGCAATCGCCAAAAACAGGGCGCTATAAACCTCCCGCATGGAGGCTTCGATAAATTCCGCCCGGTCGAAATTGACCGCCAGCTCCATGCCTTCTGGTAAATCCGCAGAGATGGCTGCCATTTCCGCTCTCACTTCACGTGATACGGCCACGCTGTTTGCCTTGGACAGCTGTTCAATCCCCAGCGAAATGGCGGGCTGGCCATCAGCCCGGGCAATACTGCGTTCGTTCTCCGAACCAATCCGCACATCGGCTACTTCTGCCAGCCGAACAACCTTGCCATCAGCGCTGCGACCGATCACCAGCTGGCGGAAATCAGCCTCTTCCACAAAGCCGGTGGAGGTCCGCAAGGTAAACTCGCGGGTTTGGGATTCCAGCCTCCCGGCCGGCAACTCAACATTCTCTGCACGTAAGGAGTTTTCCACGTCCAGCACAGTCAGACCACGGGCAGCCAGTGCTTCGCGATCCAGCCAGACGCGCATGGCATAGCGTCTGGCGCCGGAAATGCGCACACGTGCTACACCGGCAACCGTGGAAAAGCGGTCCACCAGGTAGCGTTCGGCGTAGTCGGTGAGTTCCAGCCCACTGAAGACACTGGAAGTCAGGTTGAGCCAGAGTACCGGTTCAGAAGTGCTGTCTGACTTGGCTATTTCAGGAGGATCTGCTTCCCTTGGTAATTGATCCAGCACACGTGCAACCCGATCGCGAACATCATTGGCAGCAGCATCTATATCCCGCTCGATATTAAATTCGATGCGGATATCGGAACGTTCATCGCGACTGGTGGAATCCAGTGCCTCAATGCCTTCAATTCCTGCTATAGCATCTTCGATGACTTGTGTGACCTTGGTTTCAATAACTTCTGCCGACGCGCCACGGTAGGTGGTTTCTACAGAAACGACCGGCCGATCGATGTCGGGATACTGACGCACCGGTAATTTCGACAAGGCAGCGAGGCCCAGGATTACCAGCAACAGGGAAATCACCGTGGCAAATACTGGCCTGCGCACAGAGATGTCAGAAAGGAACATATTTCAGCCTTGCTCAGCTGCCGCAGAAACGGCACTGACCGCCTGCCCGGGCCGTACTTTTTGGGTGCCTTCGGTGATAACCCGTTCACCCGCGCTCAGGCCGCTGATGATCTCCACTTCACCCGGCCTGCGCCGGCCGGTCTGAACCTCGCGAAAACTGACCACATCGGCATCATCCAGAACGTACACGAATTGCTTGCTGCGCTCGGGAACGAGGGCTGCTTCCGGCACCATCAGGGCATTGACGTCATCCCGCAACAAAGAAACGGTGAGGAACATACCCGGACGCAGCTGACCCTCATCGTTAGGCAGAATCGCCCGCACTGAAATGGTGCGTGTCACTGCGTTCACGCGGGTGTCGACTGAAGTGACTGCGCCATGAAACTGCAGCTCCGGCCATGCTGCACTGTATGCCGTAACGGCCAAACCGGGCTGCAACATGGCGATAAATACTTCCGGCACTTCGAAATCCAGCTTGATGCTCGAGGTATCATCCAGCGTTGTAATGACGGTATCAGTATCTACAATTGAACCCAGGCTGACCCGGCGCAAACCCAGACGCCCGGCAAAGGGTGCACGAATCACGGTCTGCACCAGCCGCGACTGAGCTGCATTCACATTGGCCTGATCGGCTTCCTGCTTGGCTCTCAGCTGTTCCAGCTGCGATTCGGCCACCACTTTGGTACGGAACAATTCTTCAGAGCGTTTCAGCTGGCTGCTGGATTCCACCAGAGCTGCTTTGGCGGAAGCAACTACAGCCAGTTGAGCAGCGTTTTCGAGCTCAACCAGGACAGTGCCTTTTTCCACCCATTGGCCTTCATCAAAGCGGATTGCAGTAATGGCTGCGGTAATTTCAGCACGAACATCGATGGCTTCATTTGCGCGTGCGTTGCCCAGAGCTTCGGCTGACAGCGGAAAGGAACGGACTTCGGCAGTGCTGAACAGCACTTCAACCAGCGGTACGTTGACTTTTGGGTCCACAGCCTGAGTCTGTGCAGCAGCAACCGATGCCCACAGAGCTAGCATCAGCATCGGCACAAAGTCGTAAGACTTGATCAAGACCTTCACCTTCCCATGTCAGAAAACGGTCCGGAATATTTGTGGGTCAACATTTTCATTGTACGATCATTGGGCATGAAAAGATTGTGAAATCAGCCGTTTTTAGCCCCTGGTGAGCCACGGTCGCGCGACTCGATGGTGGCCCTTGCATCAGCGCAAGGGGTTTTGCTGGCCAGCAATCGGTCCGACACGGATTTGAACAACACCGACAAGCCGGCAGTCGCTACCAGGACGCCACCACTGACGGTCCCCTTGGCAACATCCAGTTGCAGTGCCGGGTTCAATATGGTTCCGCCTATTCTGAAAAACGGATTCACTATACTGCCCGCGCTCAAGCCCAGGCCTTTGCGGGCCACAGTGCGGAAATTCAGATTGACCTCTTCAGTGCCGAGGTCGACTTCACCTTCACTGAAAGCGGTAACCTTATCTGTCTGTATGATGACAGGCGCGAGCTTCATTTCGCCATCCAGAAAATCGGCAACGTAGACGGCACATTCCAATTCGGTGTACTTACCTTTTTTCGACAGTGGATTCAGAGTGTTGAAAATCTGCGACACCAGATCCGAAAAAAACAGATTGAAGCCGGTGTTCGATACTCGACCCGCTTCCGAGTACCAGCGCAGCTTGCCCCTCAATGACTGCGCCAGGGCTTGCCAGGTCTCACCAGTTCCCCCCAGATCCACCTCGATATCAGACAGCGGTATAGTTGTGGCATCCGGACCACCTGCCCCAAACTGCCCCAGCCTGAGATCATCAGCCCTGGCCTGCAAACTGATGCTGGTTTGATCACCGCGCTTTTGGCTGCTCAGCCGACCGCTGTATTGCCCCCCCTTGGTTCCCCGAAAGGAGAAGGGATCCAGCTGCAGAGACTGCTCCTGCAAGTTCAGTTGCAGGTCCACCTCGCGAAATTCGTTACTGCTCAGCAACAGGCGTGTAACCTGGATGTCCAGCGACAGGTCCAGCGGTGAATTGCCAAGCAACTCTATGGGCTGTGCACTAAATAAACGTTTTTCCCGGGCATTTGCAGCAGCCAGGATCTGCTGCTTTTTCTGTTGTTGTAAAGCAGTCCAGTGTTGTTCTGCATGAACCAGGTCCAATACCTCAGCATTTATTTTTCCTGAAATCCGCGGCCGCTCGGTCATCACAAACTCAAGGTCCCCGGCCAGCCTGTTGTTGCCCTGGGTAAACGAAACACCATCAGCCGCAAAATGTGCCTTTGTGCCAATGACAGAAAATTTCACGGCCATCGGCTGGCTGTCAAAAAAAGGCCTTAGCCGGTCGAGGTAGCGGCTCGCATCCGGGCTACTTGCCTCCACCTCCACCTGCAGCTGGAAATTGGCTGCCTCAGTCCACTCTGAGACACTTCCGGAAGCGGCCAGCTTAAGCCACTCCGTTCGGAACTGCAGGGCTTTGAAATTATCACCCGCTGGCTGACGCTGCCATTCGCCATTCAGGGAAAATGGCCCAGAGTTCAACTGCCGGCCCAACACGGGCCAGAGTTCCGCCAGATCATTGCCCTGCATCGTCCACCTGGCTGAGCTGCCCAACAGGCCCTCTGTCTGCAGCAGATCCGCATCCAGCCGTGCCTGGGTTTGCCCCAGTACCAAATCCACATCTTTCAGGATACGGTGCTGATTTTCTTCCAGGCGTACTTCGCCTTTGGCCGCAAATGGCAGATCCGGCCATTTTGCACCGGGCAGAAAGACCTGCACCATTCGTAAGCTGGGGATGGCCAGAGCAAAATCTGCATTCATGAGCCCAGGCTTATGAATATCGGGCATCTGGCCCGATAGCTCGAACTTCAAATCCCCCAGCTTGCTGTCTGTGATGCGAAAATTCAGTCCCTTAGCGGGCCGGCTCAGGTCAGCGGAAAGCGCCAGTGCTTGAGCCGGCCAATCTGAGGTCCCCAGCCATTTCCCAATGTCCGCCAGATCTGCCACGCGCAGGCGCGCTGTGAACTGGCTGCCCGCCAGTGTCCGATCAAGATTCAGATTGCCAGCGAGCCTGAGGCTGTCCCCGCCCAGGTTCAGATCCAGTTGTTTGAGGTTCAGGCGCCCATCCTGTTGCTGCAGGCTGGTCTGCAGTTGAATGGGCCGTTCCTTCCCAGCCTGGTTACCCAGCTGACCCTCTGCAGTCAGCTTGATTTCACCTCCAAGAATCTGCGCCAGCTGCAGCCTCAGTGCGGCTGAGCCGAAAGGCAATTTTTCTGCTTTTGCGGCTGCCAGCCAGGGCTTGAGGGCCGCACTTTGAAGATTGATTTCAACTGCACTGTTTACCAGGCCGGGCCAGGGTCCCAGTCGTCCCCTGCCAGTGAGATGGTCTGCACCGGTTCGCAATGAAAAATGCTCCAGCTGCGTCTGACCATTGGCTATATCGGCTTTGAGCTGGATTGCAAAAGGTCGCGCCACCAACCACTTCTGACCGAAGGTGCGGGCCAGAGCATCCAGGTCTGGTCCCTTGATTTCAAGTTCCATCTGGCCCTGGTCCGGCGCCACCCAACTATCCAGCTTGCCCTGACCCTGAATTTCCAGGCTGCCCAGATCAGCTGCGATGCTCAGCTGCATCAGCCCCTGCTGGTCGGTATGGTTGATTTGCAGCTGTGCATCAAAAGGCCCGCTGCTGAATTCCGGCAAGGCCAGCCAGTTGCTGACAAGGCCAAACTCTGGCCCGCTTAACCGCAATTCCAGCTGGGCTCCTTTACCCTGCTGAAAATTCTCAAAACTGCCCGCACTGTGCAAACGTACCTGGCCCGCCTGTAAATCGATTTCATGCTGCAGCTGACCACCTTGCCACAATGCAGTCCATGGGCTGACATGGCCAGCCAGCGCTAGTTCCTGTTGATCCAGACTGCCGCTGATAAGTGCACTCAAATTATTCTCAGCATCCAGCTGCAGCTGAGCCTGGGCGATATGGATGTCCAGGGCCTGCTCCAGAGCCTGCTTCTGCCCTGCCCGCAACACCGAGATATCACAGGAAGTGATGTCGGCCTTTTCCAGCAACAAGCTGAAAGGCGATTTGTCGGCCTCGTCCGGCTGCTGTGCAGAATCATCCGATCGTGGCAACCAGTTGCTTTGCCCCAGCTCATCTTCAATGTAGTTCACAGTGCAGTCGCTTAACTGCAGTTGGTCCAGGACCAGCCGGCCCTTCAG
>JANOGQ010000099.1:0-2135 GCA_031406105.1 Lysobacterales bacterium
TTTTTCTCGACGGCCTTTTGCGCAATCTTTGCTACCTGATTAATTGACAGAGCTGGTAGCCACCGTCACACCGGCAATACCAACGGCTTTCGCAGCATCAAGTATGGCCACCAGGGCATCGGTTTGAGCCTCAGGATGGGCAGCAATGATCAGGGTGGAGTCAGGCTTTTCAGCCTTTTCGCGTTCCAGATTGGCCTGAACAGCAGCTTTTTCCAGCACACGACCCTTGACGCTGATCAGGCTGCTGGCATCAATCCTCACAACGATGGGCCCTTTATCCTGCTTGATCTCCTTCGGCGGAGCATTGGACGGGCGCGATACTTCCAGGCCTTTTTCTTTGACGAAAGACGTAGTTACGATAAAAAAGATCAACATGATAAAGACGATGTCCAGCATCGGCGTGATGTTGATTTCAGCTTCGTCTTCGATCCTATGCCTTCTGCGCATTTCTCGAACCCCTGGCCTGACATTTCGCCCAATTCCAGCGGACCCTGCCCCAGCGGAACGCCGGGGGAGGACAAGCTTACTGAATTGGCTGTGATTTCGCCAGTCTTGGCCACCTTCTGCCAGGAGCGCGTCTTGCGCTCATTCCCGGGTCCGATTACGCCACGGATAGTACAATGTCGACTAACAAGAGCGGAACCATCCTCGGGAGCAAAACATGAGCACTACAGTTGTGGGAATTTCAGGCAGTCTGCGACGCGATTCCTACAACACCCGATTGCTGCAGGCCGCCCAAAAATTGATGCCAGATGGCGCCAGGCTGGAGTTGCATTCCATGGCTGGCATTCCGCTATACAACTTTGATGAAGAAGAGGCGCATGGTATTCCAGAGCCGGTAGTTGCACTCAAGCAGGCCATTATCGATGCTGACGGTTTGCTCATCGCCACACCGGAATACAATAATTCCATACCCGGCGTGCTCAAAAACACCCTCGACTGGTTATCCAGGCCGTCGGATGATGTTGTGAAAGTATTCAGTGGCCGGCCGGTCGCCATCATCGGCGCCACACCAGGCAATTTCGGAACAATCCTGGCACAGAATGCCTGCTTGCCCATAATGCGCACCCTGGGCGTTAACCTGTGGACCGGCGAGCGGCTGATGGCGCCACGCGCAGCTTTGTTGTTCGATGAGAAAGGATCCTTGTCGGACGAAGCCATGTCCAGGCGATTGCAGGCCTTCATGTCTGGCTTTGTTGACTACGTCAGAAGTACAAAAGCCCAGGAATAATTTGCTGCCCTGAATTTATTGTTCTTTGTATTCGGCCTCGAGGACACCTTTTTGTTTGAGGGTTTTGATCAGTTTTTCGACACGAACAAGAGCGATCATGCCCATCAAGGCAAATACAAAAGCGATATATTCCATATTGTTCCTTGCTGATTTTTTGAGTGTAAAAAACTATTCGACGGTCACCGACTTGGCAAGATTTCGCGGCTGATCGACATCGGTGCCGCGTAATACCGCTACGTGATAGGCCAACAACTGCAGCGGAATGGTCAAAACGACGGGCGCCAAAAGGGCTCCGCCGGTTTCCACTTCGAGTATTTCGCCATGACGGGCTTTGAGGCTCGCTCCGGCTTCTGAATCGGCGAATACCAGCATCTCGCCACCGCGGGCCTTCACCTCTTCGATGTTGCTGATCAGTTTCTGCAGAAGGTTGTTATTGGGGGCCACCACGACCACTGGCATCTCATGATCTACCAGCGCCAGCGGGCCATGTTTGAGCTCGCCTGCGGGATAGGCCTCGGCGTGAATGTAGGAGATTTCCTTGAGCTTTAGCGCGCCTTCCATGGCGATGGGGTAGTGACTGCCGCGGCCGAGGAACAGAGCATGGTGTTTGTCGACGAATTTCTCCGCCAGCTTTTCAATGGCACCATCCAGTTCCAGCGCATGATTCAGTTTTTCCGGCAAATGATGCAGCTCGCCCACCCAGCCAGCAATCAGTTCGTCATCCACGCCTTTGAGCTGCGCCAGCATCAACACCAGCAATTGCAGCGCTACCAGTTGGGTGGTGAAGGCCTTGGTGGAAGCCACACCAATCTCGGGGCCGGCACGGGTCATCAGTACAAAATCGGCGGCGCGCACGATGGAGCTTTCGGGCACATTGCAGATAGCCAGGGTGGCCAGATAGCCG
>JANOGQ010000112.1:0-2204 GCA_031406105.1 Lysobacterales bacterium
GCTCCAGCAAGACCAGCGGCGGTAGCGAGCGCACCAGTGCATTGAGGTGATGCGCGCGCAGGAAATGATCAATGATGGCAGAAAACAGTGCATAAACACTGGCGATGCTCAGGAATCCGAACGCCAGGACGGAACTGATGATATGGACCGTGGTGCCGGTGGATGCCTGATCCAGAGTAATGTTTTGCGTGGGGAGCAGCCACTCGACCAGCAGGACCAAAATCGTCAGGGGCAGAGCGACCAGGCTGGCATCAAACAGGTTGTTTCGGGCAAACACTGAAACGCTCACCAGCAAAACCACAACCAGGGCACATAAGGACATCAGGCTCGGCAGGCTGACATTCGCCTCGCCAGGTACTTCCCACTGTTGCCAGAAGGCAAAACAGTGGATCGCTGCCCCAGCAAAGGTGCATGCGATCGCAACCCGACGCCATTGCTGCGCTTGCCGGTCAATTGAAAGATAGAGAAAGACCGTGGCCGAAAGATACAGGCCGATGGCAATCAACAGGTTCAAGTTCTGATACATCGATGCCCTCTGATTTCTGTGTAGATGCAATCACTTGCTCAGATCCTGAGGCTATAATACCCGACTCCTACCTTGCGGAAAGTCCCATGTTTCAATCATTGACCGACAAGCTTACAGGCAGCCTGCAAAGACTCTCGGGCAAAGGCCGATTAACCGAGGACGCGATACGCGAAACCTTGCGCGAAGTTCGGATAGCTCTGCTGGAAGCTGACGTCGCCTTGCCAGTAGTACAGAAATTCATTAGCGAAATCAGCACCAAGGCGGTGGGGCAGGAAGTATTAAAGAGCCTGACACCCGGCCAGGCCTTGATCAAGATAGTGCACGACGAGCTGGTCAGCATCATGGGCTCGCAAAACGAGCAGCTGGATCTTCGTGCGCAAGCTCCAGTAGTCATTATGCTAGCAGGCCTGCAAGGCTCGGGCAAAACCACCAGTACCGCCAAATTAGCCCGACAGCTGATCACCGAGCGCAACAAACGCGTTATGGTGGTCAGTTGTGATGTCTATCGGCCTGCGGCCATCGAACAGCTGCAAACCCTGGCGGGCCAGGTTGGAGCAGAGTTCTTCCCTTCTGACGCCAGCCAGGATCCAGTTGCTATAGCCAAAGCGGCATTAGCGGACGCTCGGCAGAAAATGATGGACGTGCTGCTGATCGATACGGCAGGTCGTTTGCACATTGACGCAGCGATGATGGAAGAAGCTCAAGGCATACACCAGGCTGTTAATCCCCACGAAACGCTGTTTGTTGTAGACAGTATGACCGGCCAGGATGCCGCCAATACCGCAGCAGCTTTTGGTGAGGCGCTGGCTTTGACCGGTGTAATTCTCACCAAAACCGATGGTGACGCCCGGGGAGGAGCAGCACTATCGGTTCGCGAAATTACGGGCAAGCCCATCAAGTTCATTGGTGTGGGGGAGAAAACTGATGCCCTGCAAGCTTTTTACCCGGAGCGGATAGCCTCACGCATCCTCGGTATGGGCGATGTACTCAGCCTGGTTGAGGATGTGCAACGTAAGGTTGATCATGACCAAGCCCAGAAGCTGGTCAATAAGATGCGCAAAGGCCGAGGTTTTGATCTGGAGGATTTTCGCGGGCAACTGGAACAGATGATGAACATGGGCGGCATTGGCAGTCTGATGGACAAACTTCCCGGCATGGGGCAATTGCCAGCGCCTATGAAGGCTCAGGTCGACGATAAACATACCCGCCATATGATCGCTTTGATCAACTCCATGACTCCCCAGGAGCGCCGCTTTCCGGACATCATCCGTGGCTCACGCAAGAAGCGCATTGCCCAGGGTTCGGGTTTGGAGGTTCAGGCCATCAATCGACTTCTCAAACAACATGCCCAGATGCAAAAAATGATGAAGAAACTGGGTGGCGGTGGTTTGGGCAAGATGATGAAACAACTCAATCGCCTGCAGGGGCAGTTACCTCCAGCAATGATGCCGGGTTCAGGTGGCCGCAAGCCACCATTCTGATTGGCTTGACAGCGCATGGCCAACTGCTTCGATATTAACGGTCAACCCCAACTTGCCGGATAGCACGCAGGGCGCTATCTTGCTGTTTTTGTCAATTTTATGGTTCCCTTTCCGCGCTTTAGGCGGTAGAATGCGCGGTTTGCTGAATCCATGGTTCGGATTTTTCCTGTGTCTGTGATAAAAAAATGTCCCTTCAG
>JANOGQ010000115.1:0-1754 GCA_031406105.1 Lysobacterales bacterium
CGGTGGTTGCGTGATCCAGCTGGATCGCTTTCATCCGGGCAGCTGGTGGCAGACCGTGCGCACTGAAGGCGCTACCGTAGTGCATTACCTGGGTGTGATGCCGGCCATGCTGCTGACCCTGGAACCCCAGGCGAATGAGGATTTCAGTGCGCAGGTAAAATTTGGCTTTGGTGCCGGCTCGGACCCCCGTCATCAACAGAGGTTTGAAGAGCGCTTCGGAATTCCCCTGATCGAAGCCTGGGCCATGACCGAATCGGGTGGTGCCGGAATGACGGTTGCCAAGGAAGAACCCCGGCACCTCGGCCAGCGCTGTGTTGGCAAGCCGGTAAAGAGCATGGAGTTTCGTATCACCGATACCGAAGGGAAGGACCTGCCGCAGGGCTCCGATGGAGAGCTGCTGGTGCGATCGCGTGGAGCAGACCCCCGCCGTGGGTTTTTCAGCGGCTACTACAAAGATGAAACTGCTACCGAGGAGGGCTGGGCTGGTGGTTGGTGGCATACTGGGGATGTCGTTCGAGTGGGCCCCGATGGATCGCTGTTCTTCGTGGATCGGCAGAAAAACGTGATTCGGCGCAGCGGAGAGAATATTGCAGCGGTGGAAGTCGAGGCTGCCATCATGCAAAACACTGTAGTGCGTAACTGCGCAGTAACAGCAGTTCCCGATGAAATTCGTGGCGATGAAGTTTTTGCTTTCGTGGTTCCGCTTGATGAAGCTGCCAGGGGCGAGAGCTTGGCCCGGGATATTTTTGATCATTCCCGGCAGTTCCTGACGTATTTCAAGCTGCCTGGCTATATCGCCTTTGTTGACCAGTTGCCATTGACGGCTTCGCAAAAAATCAGCCGGGCTGAGGTGAAGAATCAAGCGCGCAGGTTGCTGGAGTCAAACTCAGTAACAGATTTGAGAAATTTTAAAAAGAGGACCTCATCATAAGCAGGCTGGCGCGCCATCAAAGGCAAGGCTACGAGGGAGTGGTGGTGAGTACTCCGGTCAGCATTCCCTATGAGCGATATTCTGCAGAATCTGCCCACTGGTGGATGGCGCGGGCATTGTCGGCCCTCGGCCAGGCTTCCGGATTTACTGCCAGGGACTTTGATGGTTTTTGTGCCTCATCCTTTGGCTTGTTTCCCGATACCGCAGTGGGCCTGACGCAGCATTTTGGCCTGAGCCCGCGTTGGCTGGACCACGTGCCCACGGGCGGCGCCAGCGGTGTTGTTTGCCTGCGACGTGCAGCCCGGGCAGTGCAAAGTGGCGATGCCGATATCGTGGCCTGCGTGGCAGCTGATACCAACCACGTGGATTCTTTCCGCACCATGCTGTCCAGCTTCAGCCGGTTTTCGCAGGATGCCTCTTATCCCTACGGTTCCGGTGGCCCCAACGCCAGCTTTGCCCTGCTGACGCGTCAACATATGCGGGTTTATGGCAGTCGCCGGGAAGATTTCGCGCGTATCTGCGTCGCGCAAAGACACAATGCCCTGCATTATGAACAGGCTTTGATGAAGACGCCGCTGACCACTGAGCAATACCTCAATGCCCGAGCGATTGCTGATCCCATCACCTTGTTTGATTGTGTGATGCCCTGTGCCGGGGCGGAAGGCTTCCTGGTGCTGCGCGAGGATGTGGCGCGCGATTGCGGTTTGCCGTTTGTGCGCATTCTGTCAAGCATCGAGCGGCACAATGCCTACCCCGATGATGTGGTGCAGCTGCGGGGTGGCTGGGCCATGGATAGAGATGAATTCTGGGGCATGGCCGGGTT
>JANOGQ010000178.1:0-2548 GCA_031406105.1 Lysobacterales bacterium
GTGGCAAACTCCGGGTCATCGCCTGTATCGAGGATCCGCTACTGATCCGCCAGATCCTGAGCCACGTTCAGCAGCGTGATAGCCCGGCTGACTTCGACGCGCGCGGCCCTCCCGGCGCGGCGATTGTGGCTTGATCAGGCCTGGGTTTGGGCTATGGGCCCAAGAGACGTGCTCGAACGATGGTAGGCAAAAACCAAAGCTGCAGCGAAAACAAGCCAGCAGAGTGTGCAAACACACCTCTGGAAGAGTCCACGAGGAGCGATTGGGTCCTGAACTTGCAGAATTTCCAGGCTCGAATATTTTCAATTTTCTCAAGAAAGGTGCTTAATACTTCTTATGCGCAGCTTGCTGATTATCGCCGGGTCTTTTCGGCAACTGCTCCTGCGTTGCTCTACCTCCATTATCCCTGCAGTCGAATGTTGGCAATGACGTGCAAGGATGCACTAATGCCGCGAAGCGCAGGGATGCGCGAGAGCGGCCAGGTCATTGATGCCCGATGCTCAGCTGGCGTTTTGCTTTGTTCTGGTGTTCGGTCTTTTTTGCCTTTACCCAGCCCGGCGGCGTGGTCAACATCGTTACCGGCAACCAGGGTGCTGGCCCGGCATTACGACATCGAGGGCCTGTGGTACTGGGGCAACCTGGCAGGCAGCAAGATGGTGGAAGAACATGCAGCAGCGAGCATGAAACGTACCTGGGTGAACTATGGCAAGTTTCACGACTGGGAAAACCCAGAGCAAGGGCAGGGCGAGGTGTTTCTGCGCAAAGCCACGGAGATCAAGAACATCTGGATTCCGTACGGGGAGTGAGGCCAAAAAATGGACCCGGGTCAGAAGACGGACCACTCCAGCATGCGCACGAGTCACATGGACATGAGTCAGATGGACCATGGAGACGGGGCTGGTTCCAGTTGCTGTGACCCGCAACATGCTGCCGCACCCGGCGACTGTGCCTGGTTGATGAAACGGGCCCGAGTGAGTTTGCGTTTCTGTCGGGGGCTGGGCGTACAGGTGTACAAAGCGTCCGACTGACTCCGACCCCGGTTTCGAAGCACACCCACGCCGGTGCCTACGGCAACACGAACCATAAGTTGTAATTGGAGTTGTTGTTCAATGCCACCGGGGAAACGGGTGCCACCGCGGAAACGGGCAGTTGGTAAATCACCCAGCGGCCAGCCGGACATCCACCGGTCAAGCTTACGTTGTAGTAGATAGCCATCGGGAAGGGGGGCGGCGAGTTGCCGGTGTCTGATCTTCCGTAATTCGGGGTCATCACGATTACCGCGCTCGGGTTGTTGTTGAGCAGCGGATGATTGAGATAGGTGCGGCTGTTCACAACCGAGCTCACGCCCTGGCAGGTATTGGAAGCCGTGTTCACCTTGTGCGTGAACGCCGGGCTTGTGGTGCTGTTCTCACCGGTTCCCAACCAGCGCAATCCGCCGACAGCACGAAACGCGATCTGGTTCGGACCCGTGGAGACGAAATCCGCGCCGGAACTGTTATCCGCCCACAAGAAGGTCCCCTCGTCGCCGCCCGCATCGCCAGAACTCGACGCGCAGTTACCGTCGTTCGCTTCGTTGCCGACTCGGACCTTGGCAAAGCGGCCGCCGGCCCAGGAAAGGTCGCCGCCCGCGCATGCGGAGACACCACTGGCGGTCGAATACACTCCCGTGGCGTCGTTCGAGCTGCCACCGATCACGGTTGAAAAGTTTCCCGAAGCAACGTTGTCCTGCCCGCCGCCAACCGACGCGTAGGTCCCCTGCGCCTTGTTGATGTTTCCTCCCGCGACGACCGAGTCCTGGGCTGAGGCGATATTGGCGAAGCCGCCGCCGACAAACGATCGAAGCCCTGACGCGACGTTGAATTCGCCACCGACAGCGGCGGCACTCTTTCCTTCCGTGGTGTTCGATATGCCCCCAAGGATGGCACCGTAGTCGCCGGCCTTGTTGCCAATACCCCCTGCAACGGTGCCAAAGCCATCGGTCACTTCATTGCGGCATGGCTGCCCGCCGCCCATGCCGCAATTGGTGGAGACGCTTCCCCCGCCGCCTACCGTCTGTGAGCCAGCGGCCAGGTTGACCACGTTGCCGCCTTCAAGGGTTGCGCCTGTATTGAAGGCAATAGATTGCATGGCCATAACAGTTCCCTTAAAAACTGAGGTGGTGCCAAAAGTTGCAGACGAGCCCACTTGCCAAAAAAATATTGGAGGCCATTGCGGTGAATTGAATAGCACCGATAAAAATTAAAGTAAGAGTTATTAAGTGTTTCATATTTATTTTATTTAGAGTTAGATACTGTTAGATTTTTAAAGGCTTTACCGAGTTCATCCATATCGCGGCTAAATTCTGATTTGAATTTTTCCCACTGGTCTTTTCCTTCGGCTTTGTACTCGTCAATTTTCATTTTCATGTCGCTGTTCTTTTGTTCAATGACAACAATTTTCTTTTGGTAGGCTGCGCGTACTTCGGCCTTTTCGTTTTCCATTCTCACGTTGAACTCGGCAATACGTTTATTGTTCACCGCTATCTTCTGAGCGGCTTCCTTTCGGTACT